>JBJONS010000096.1:0-7053 GCA_046051725.1 Pseudomonadota bacterium
GGCGGAGGCCAGGCCGAGGGCGGCGGCGGCGGGGCGGAGGCGGGCGGCCGAGGCCCGGGCGCCGTCGAGGTCACCTGCGGCGAGGGCATCGGTCAGCGCGTCGCTCTCGAGGAGCACGGCCCGCGGGCCCCCCGCGGCGGGGTCCAGCGCCGCGGCCGAACCGGCGGAGGGCGCAGGCGGGCCGCCGCAGGCCACGACCAGCGGCAGGCAGAGCGCGGCGGCGGCGCGGGCCAGGGCGAGGCGCAGGCGAGCGGGCAGGGGGACCTCCGGGCCCCACCTATACCCCCCGGGGGTACCCATGCCCAGCCGGCCGGCCGCGCGCCCGGGCCGGCTCACCACAGGGCCCGCTCCGACAGCACGGTGACCAGCACGATGACCCCGCCAGAGGTCTTGCCCGGGTCGAGCACCGCCCCGCCGCCCAGCGACAGCGAGGCGGCCACGCCCGGGCTCAGCTCTTTGCGGTAGCCGAGCGCGGCCTGGGCCGTGCCGGGCAGCAGCGGCGCGTCGCCGGGCTGGCGCCGGCCCAGCAGCTCGCCGCCCACCCGCAGGTCGACGAAGCCGCCCGACCACAGGCCCGAGGCGCCGCGCTCGACGTGCTCGCCGACGAAGACCACGCCGCCGAGCTCGGTGACCACCCGCTGGGCGAACACGACCTGCTCGTCGGCCAGCAGCAGGCCGTAGGGCGACCAGCGCAGGTCGAGGCTGAGCTCGACCGGCCGGTCGAGCGCGAGCGCGAGGCCGCCTTGCAGATCGAGGCGCGAGCCGCCCCGGGCCGGGTTGGGGTCATCGATCGGCCAGGGCAGCGGATCGGCGGTGTCGGCCAGCGGCAGCCGCAGGCTGAACCGCGCCGCGAGCGCGGTGGTGGGCGCGGGCGCGCGCGGGCCCGGCGCGGGCGGCAGGGCGGCGCTGGCCGGGCTGCGCAAGACCAGGCCCAAGGCCAGCGCCCCGCGCAGGAACAGCCGGGCGGCGCGGCCGGCCCTTGAAGTGGCCGACAGCGCGGCATAGGCTGGCGTGACGTCCCCGATCCCGCTCTGCACGAGGCTCCTCCCATGGCTCACGACCACGACCACCACGGCGCCGATCACGCCGCTGACCATGGCGCGCACTCCGTCCGCCCGACGGCCAGCGGCCCCCTCGCATACCCCGGCGCGCTGGCTTGGTTGGCGGGCATCGTGACCGGCGTCGGCTTCATCGGCCTGCTCTACGGCAGCGCCGGCCACCACGAGGGCGGCCACGCCCCGGCCGCCGCTGAGGGCGCCGCTGACCCGGCCGCCGCTGCTGCTCCCGCCGCTGCGGCTCCGGCCGCTGCTGCTGCTCCGGCCGCCGCTGCTGCTCCGGCCGACGCTGCTCCCGCCGCCGCCGCTGCTCCGGCCGCCGCTGCTCCGGCCGCCCCCGCGCCCTGAGCGATCCGCCGGCGCGGCCGCGGCCCGCGGTCCCTCCCCTCGCCCCCGCCCGAGACGCGCCCGCGTCCCGGCGCGGGGGCGCGGCGCGTCGGGCCCGTGCGGCAGAGGCAGCGCGCTCGCAGTGGCCGCGCGGGCCCGGATTCCCCACCGGCGCGCGTTGACCCTCGCCGGGCAGGGCGGTAACGTCCAGGCGCTGGCGCCCGCCGCGACCTCTCCGTCCCCGCGACCGCGGGCGCCCCGTCTGGAGCTGCCGTGACCACCTCCCCCCGCACCCTCTCCCTGCTGCTCGGGCTCGCGCTCACCGGCTGCGCCGGCGAGGTCAGCCCCGACGACAAGCCCTTCTTCGAAGAGCAGGACGCGGACACCGACGCGGACGCCGACAGCGACGCCGACAGCGACGCCGATGGCGACGCTGACGCCGACAGCGACAGTGACGCCGACAGCGACGCCGACGCCGACGCCGATGTCTTCGAAGACGTGGCGGTGCGCTTGGTGGGCGACGACTACGAGCGCTACACCCGGGTCACCCGGCTGTCTGAGGTCGAGGGCTTCGCCTACGTCGAAGACGACCAGCTCACCGGCCGGCTCAGCTACCAGGTCCGGCTCGGCGGCGAGCTCTCCTGCGACTTCGACGTGTCGTTCAAGGGCGCGCCCTACACCGGCGACTGCGAGGGCTGCGACTTCGCGTTCACCATCGACAGCTCGACCCGCACCCGCGACGCCTCGCGCAGCGACTGCTACTTCGACAACATGCTGGCGCTCAGCGGCAGCTCGGGCACGCGCGAGATGGTCTTCGTCTTCCGCCCCGAGTACACCCGCAGCTACTACAGCTACTACGGCTATGACGTGTCAGGGCGCACCTACACGAACATGCTGCAGGTCGGCTACGCCTACACGAGCAGCTACTACTACGGCGGCGGCTGGTTCCGCACCGTGGCCTACGACGGCAGCCGCTACGGCAGCGTCGCCCTCGACGGCGACCGCATCGACTGGACCTGGTCCCAGTCCTACGACACCTACCTCTCGGCCCCCGCGCTGTGGTCCTACTGCGGGGCCTATGACTGGTCGGCGAGCAGCCGCACCGGCTACATCGGCGAGACCATCGAGTCCGAAGACATCCCCTGCGGCATCTATGGCGCCGACTCGTGGGAGTTCGAGGTCGAGGCCGGCGAAGAGTACACGCTCAGCATCGACACCGTCGCCGCCGACAGCGCGTCCTACTCCTACCTCTACGTCGCCGACGAAGACAGCTGCCTCGAGGCGATGACCTACGGCAGCTACCGCTGCAGCCACGGCAGCTACGACTGCCCGTCGATGCGCATCACGGCCCCCTCGGGCACCCCGACCCTGACCGCGCACGTCATCTCGGACGACTGCCGCTGGACCGGCGCCGAGGCCTTCGAGTACATCTTCGACGTGCAGAAGGTCGTCTCCGAGTGAGCTGAGGCGGCAGGCCGCCCTCCCCTGTCCCCACCCGACGCCGCGCCCTCCCCCGGGGGCGCGGCGTCGCTGCGTCTGCAGGCTCCCCGGGCGGACTCCCCGCGCGGGGACCTGGGCCGCCTCCTGCTCCTGTGGCAAATCCCACAGCCTGGCGTGCGCCCCGGCCCGCCCGGCAGGCCACCCCGATGAGGATGACGCGCCAGAGGGCATCCCCGCGGCGGAGGGGGTTGGCACGCTCCTTGAACAAGGGGCTGCCCCGGGCGGCGGCGCGGCCCGGCGCCACCCCTCCCCTCCCCAGCAAGACCGGCCCCCGGTGGGCCGCGGAGACCACGATGATCCACCAGCTCGAAGGCGACCTGCTCCTGTCCAAGGCCGAGGCCATCGCCCACGGGGTCGCCCCCGCGGACCACTTCGCCCAGGGCCTCGCGCTCGCGCTCCGCGACCGCTACCCCTCGATGGTCAAGGACTTCCGCCACTGGTGCCACCAAGAGCACCCCAAGTCCGGCGAGGCCTGGACCTGGTCCAGCCACGGCGTGCGCGTGGTGAACCTGCTCACCCAAGACGCCGAGGGCCACGGCGGCCACCCCGGCAAGGCCTCGCTGGCCAACGTGAACCACGCGCTGAAGGCCCTGCGCAAGACCATTGAGAAGGAGGGCTTCAAGTCCGTCGCCCTGCCCCGCCTCGCCACCGGCGTCGGCGGCCTGGACTGGGCCGAGGTCGAGCCGCTGCTGGTGCAGCACCTCGGCGATCTGGACGCCGAGGTCTACGTCTACGCCACCTTCCGGCCCGGCGTGGCGGCGGTCGAGCCCACCGCCTGAGCCGCGGGGGGCGGGCCCGGCGAGAGGATAGGGGGCGGGTGGAGGCCACATGACCGACGCGCTGGTGCCCGCCCGACCGCTCCCGCCCCAGCCCACCGGCGCCGAGGGCGGGGGCTTCCTCCGCCCCGCCCTGCCCACCGAGCGCTGGGAGCTCGCCCGCCGCGAGCTCGACACGGCCCTCGGCCAGCAGCTGGTGGTGGCCTTCCTCGGCTCGGCCAGCGCGGGCAAAGACGCCGCGGTGCGCGCCATTTTCGGCATCGACTTCGGCCAGGTCGACCCCATCCCCGGCTCGACCTCGACCCTGCGGGCGGTGCCGCTCGACGCCGACGGCCGCGTCATTTTGGTGAACGCCCCCGGTTTCGGCGACCTGCGCGCCGAGGTCGACGCGGCCACCCGCTCGCTGCTCGGCCAGATCGACTTGGCCGTCTACCTCGTCAATTGCGACGGGGGCGCCACCGCCGACGAGCGGGCCCAGATCGAGGCGATCCGGGCGGGCGGCTGCCCGGTGCTGGTCTGCCTCAACAAGATCGACCTCATCCGGCCGGCCCAGCGCGAGGTCTTCGTCCACAAGACCTTGGCGCAGCTCGGCGTGGCCCCGTCCGAGGCGGTGGTCACCGCCTTTGACCCGCTGCCCGGGCTCAGCGAAGAGCCGATCGGCGTGGCCGAGGTCAGCGACCGGATCATGCGCACCCTCGACGAGCAGGGCAAAGGCCTGCTCTTCGCCAAGCAGCTGCGCAACAAGGCGGCGGCCTGCGCGGTGGTGATCCGCTCGGCGGCCCGCAAGGCGGCCCTGGCCGGCGCGATCCCGGTGCCCGGCGCCGACATCACCGTGGTGACCGCGATCCAGACCCGCATGATCACCGATCTGGCCGCGGTCTACGGCCAGAAGGTGACCAAAGACGTCGCGCTGTTCATCGCCGGCGAGGCCCTGGCCGGCGCGGGGCGCGGGTTCGCGCGCTGGGCGGTGACCGCGCTGAAGGCCGGCGGGTGGATCCCCGGCGGGCAGATTGGCGAGCTGGCCGCCACCGCGCTCGGGGCCTCGGTGGCCGCCGCCTCGACCTTCGGCGTGGGCCAGGCCGCGGTGCGCTACCTCGAGGCCGCCGCCGCCGGACAGACCCCGACCGCCGGCGAGCTGCGCGAGGTCTTCGACAAGGCCGCCCGCGCGTTTCGCCGCGAGGATCCGGCTCTGCGCGCGGCGCACGCGGCCCTGCCCGACCCTGACGACGACGGCCAGCCATGAGCGCGGCCGGACGCGAGGGACCGCCCGTGGACCCGATGGCAGCCACCCCGTCCAGCGCAGGTGGCGCCGAACCTGCCCCGCTGACTCCACCCGAACCAGCGGTCGCTCTGCCCCAGACCGCGCCCGCCCTGCTCAGCACCGCCGAGCGGGCCGCGCTGGCCTCGCACCTCACCGCCGCCGAGGTCCTCCGCCGGGCCCACCGCCGCGAGCTGCTGCCCCTGGCCGAGCAGCTCGGCGTCGCGCACGGGCGGCTCGGCCGCGACGCGCTGGCGGCGGCGGTCTACAAGGCGCTGCGGGCGGTCGGCTCCCACGATCTCAGCAACTTGGTGCGCCGGGGCGGCCAGCCCCCGCCGTGGGAGGCGGTGCTCTCGGACCTCTCGCGCAGCCTGCACCTGCCCGCGGGCCTGAGCCCCGGCGAGCTCGAGCGGCGCCTCGCCGCGCTGGCGCCTCCTGGCCGGGCGCCCCGCAAGACGGGGGGCGTCCACTGGCTGCTCATCGTGCTGGTGACCGCGCCCCTGCGGGTCATCTTCGGCCCGCTCGGAGGCCTGCTGGTCGGGCTCTGGCTGGGGCGCCGGCGCGAAGATCTGCTGCTGCCGGCCATCTCCGAGCTCTACGACCTGCGCAAGCGGGTCGAGGGCCGGGTGATCATCGCGCTGATGGGCCCGCCCTCGGTGGGCAAAGATGCCGCCATGAAGGCCATCTTCGGCGTCGACACCGGCAACATCGACCCCGTGGCCGGCTCGACCACAGAGGTCACGCTGTTCACGCTGCCCGCCCACCCCGGGGTCTGCCTGGTCAACACGCCGGGCCTCGGCGACGTCGACCAGCGCCTGACCGAAGAGACCCGAAGCGTGCTGCAGCAGGTTGATCTCACGCTCTACATGGTCAACGCCCAGGGCGGCGTGCGCCAGCGTGAGCGCGACGAGTTCGGCCGGGTGCGGGCCCAGGGCCGCCCCTGCCTCGTCGTGGTCAACAAGCTCGACACCCTGCGGCCGGCCGACCGCGACCGCATGCTCGCCGACGTGCGCGAGAAGCTGCAGCTCGGGGCCGCTGACGGCAAGCTCGGCCTGGTCGGCTGCGCCTTTGACCCGCTGCCGGCGCTGGCCGCGGCGCCGATCGGGGTCGACGAGGTGCGCGGCTGGCTGCGCGCCCGCCTGACCGAGAAGAACAAGCCGACCGACTGGCTCGCCGGGCCGGTCGAGGCCCAGGAGCTGCCCCGATGAGCGCGACCGCCGCCCTCGCCCCCCTCGTCCGCCTGCGCGCGGCGGGCGGGGCCCTCGCCTTGCTGCTGGCCCTCGGCGTCGGGGCGGCCCGGGCCGAGCCCGCTGCCGGGCGCGTCGTCTACCCTCTCCCTGACGCCATTGTCGCCCAGGCCACCGGGGTGAGCTGGCGCGAGGGCTGCCCGGTGCCCCTCGACCAGCTCGCGCTCATCGAGCTGCGGCACGTCGACATGCAGGGCGCCGAGAAGACCGGCCAGCTCATCATTCACAAAGACGAGGCCGCGGGGGTGCTCTCGGTCTTCGAGGCGCTCTACGCCGCCCGCTTCCCGATCAAGCAGGTGCGCCTGATCGACCACTACGGCGGCGATGACGACAAGTCGATGGCCGACGACAACACGAGCGGCTTCAACTGCCGCGGCGTGGGCGGCAGCGCGAAGTGGTCCCAGCACGCCTATGGCCTGGCCATCGACCTCAACACCGTCGAGAACCCGTACGTGCGCACCCGGCCCGACGGCAGCCTCAAGGTGGCCCCGCCGGCCGGCGCCGCCTACCTCGACCGGGCCGATCTGCGGCCGGGCATGGCCGTCGAGGGCAGCGTGGTGGTCGCCGCCTTCGAACAGATCGGCTGGAAGTGGGGCGGCCGCTGGCGCAGCAGCAAAGACTACCAGCACTTCTCGAAGACCGGCGGCTGAGGCCAGGCCTCGCCGCCCCGGTCGGGGCCTCGCTGGGCGCCGACGGCCCCCCTGCGGGCGCGCCCGCGGCCCCGGTCGGCGCTCCGCCCTGGACCGGGTCCAGGGCGGGATCGCCGCCCGCGCGGGCTTGGTCGCTGCGCGACCGGCGCGTGCGCGCCGCCCTCCGGTCGGCCGGGCGCGGGGCGGGCCGCGGGCTCAGGCCCCGCGCACAAAGACGAGCGTGAGGTTGTTCGCCGGCAT
>JBJONS010000097.1:0-6606 GCA_046051725.1 Pseudomonadota bacterium
GGCTTGCAGGTCTTCGAGGAGCTGGGTCCGTGGCTTGGCGACCCTGCCGTTCCCGAGCGGGATCAAGCGGATGGGGAGCGCAAACGCGAGGGCGAGCGCCGGCGTGAGGGCCCACAGCGGAAGCCGGCGGCCCAGATCGTGCACCACCCGGGCCAGCACCGCGGCGATCGGCAGGCCCAGCACCACCGCCGCCACCCGGGCCCAGGGCAAGAGCAGGTCGGCCCGCGCGAGCAGGGCGATCACCGCGAGCGCGCCGGGCCAAGAGAGGGCCCCCTGCCAGCCACCGCGGGTCAAGGCGGCGTGAACGCAGCCGATGAGGGTGAAGAGCCCCAGCTCGGCGCCGGCCCAGGCCAGGGCCGGGGGCGAGGCGCTGTGCGCCGCGAAGCTGAGCTCCAGCGCGCCGATGACGACCCAGCTCAGCACCAACGCGGCACGGTGGCGGCCCAGCGGACGCGCGCCGGGCGCGGGCGCGGACGGAGACGGCGCGGGCGGGGTCATCGGCACTCCGGGGGCTGCAGCTAACCGGGCGGCGCCAGGCGGCGCCGCACGCGTCGACGGCGCGCGTGTGGAGACCCGGGGGTTCACCCGCGCGGTCCCCCTCGGGCTGGCCCTCCTCGGGCTGCTCTGGCACGGCCTGTGGGCGACGACCGTGCCCGGGCCGCTCGACTGGGACCCCGCCTACTACCGCGACGTCGCGCAGCACATCCTGGCCGGTGAGGGCGCCGTCTCCGGAGCCGCGTGGCAGGCGGCCCTGACCGCGGGGCCCCTTCCGGTGCCCGCCGACCTGCACTGGATGCCGCTGCCGTCGCGGGTCTTGCTCCCCGGGCTCGCGCTGTGGCCGGCCCGGGGCGATCAGCTCACCACCGCGCTGCTCGCCGCGGCCTGGGCGCCGCTCGCCTGGGCGCTGGCCCGGGCCCTCGGCCTGCGCCCGGCCGCCGCTGCGCTCGCCGGGCTCTGGGCCGCGACCGGCCTCGGCTGGGTGCGCTTCTTGTCGACCCCGGATGTCTTTGCCCTCTACGGCGTCATTGGTGCGGTGGGGTGGCTCGCGGTGCTGCGCGGCGCGACCGGCTGGGCCGCGGCGTCGGCGGTCGCGGCGGCGCTGAGCCGCGGGGACGGCTTCCTGTTCGGCGTGGCGCTCGGGCTCGGCCTCGGCGGCGCGCGGGGGGCGGCGGTCGGCGGCGCGGGCCTCGCCGCGGCGGGGGCCTGGGGCGCCTGGGCGCTGCAGTCGGGGGCAGCGGCGGCGGTGGACCTGCGGGCGGCTGCGCTGCACGCCCCCGACATCGGCGCGTTCATCGAGGGGGTCACCGCGCCGCGGGGCCTCGGGCCGCGGCTGCGCGCGCTCCCGGCCGAGCTGCGGCAGCTCCCGGCGACCGCGCTGGTGGCCGGCGCGGGCCTCCTCCCCCTCGCGGCGGCGGCCGGGGCCGCGGTGCTCCGCCGGCAGCGCGCCGTGGGCTCAGCGCTGGCCTTTCTCCTCGGCGCGCCCCTGGTCGGGCTGGTGCTCGCCCCGGCGATCGCCGCCTCGGGGTCTCCTTTTCGCAGCTGGTCGGCCTTGGCCTGCCTCGGCGCGGCGCTGGGCGCGGCGGGCGTCGACGCGCTCGAGCTCCGCCTCGTGGCCCGCGGCTGGCGACCCGGCGCGCTGCTGCTGCTGGTGGGGATCGGCGCGGTCGCGGCGGCGGGGGCCATCGGGCGCGGCAACCGCGCGGCCCGCCCCGAGGCGCCGGTCGACTGTGGCCCGCTGGCGGGTCTTCCCGCTGATGTGGTGGTGCTGACCGGCCGGCCCCTGCTCGTGCGGGCCCGGTGCGGCCGGTCGGCGGTGGTGCTGACCCGGGCGACCCCGCCGGCAGAGGCGGCGGCGCGGGCGGGCCGGACCGGCGCCGCCTACGCCCTGCTGCCCGAGGCGGACCCGGACCGGTCGGTGCCCCTGCGCGCCGACGCGGCCCGGCTCTTGCCCGGCTGGACCGAGCTGCGGCCGGGGCTGTTCGTGGCGCCGCACGGGGCCGCGCGCTGAGCCCCGCGCCGGTCAGCGGGCGCGGGCGGCGCGCAGGGCCCGGTCGCGCAGGCGGGGCAGCTCGGCGGCCGAGGCGTTGAGCTCGACCTCGAAGTGGTCCCCCTGCTCGGTGATCTCGACGAGCAGCAGGGGAGGGGGCGCGGCGAGCCCGAGGGCGACGGCGAGCCGGCCGGCCAGCTGGGCCTCGGCCTGGGCGTCGCCGGCGGGGAGTGGGGGCAGCCGCAGACCGCTCCGCTGCAGACCCGAGCGGCTGTGGTTGTGCAGCGGGACGGCCATCAGGGCGCGGTTGGGCACGTGGCTGAGCGCGCCGCTCGCGGCCCGCAGCCGGGTGGACCAGAGGCCGATGCCGTCGACCTCGCCCCGCACGCCGGCTGCGGTGATCTCGTCGCCGAGGTTGAAGGGCCGCTGGCTGAGCAGCAGCGCGCCGGCCGCCGCCTGGCCCAGCGTGTCGCGCAGGCTGATCGTAAAGGACAGCAGCAGCAGCCCGAGCAGGGTGAGCACACCGTCGGTCAGCAGCCCGAGCCGGGCCAAGGCCGCGAACAGCGCGCCGAGCTGCAGCACCGGCACCACCGCGTCGGCGAGCGCCGGGCGGAGGACCGGGTCGACCCGGCTGCGCTGCAGGGTCAAGGCGACGAGGCCGCGGGCGCGCCGGGCCAGCCAGGTGCCGATGAGGAGGATCAGCCCCGCCTGCAGCCACGGCCCGAAGCGGTGCAGCGTCGTGTCGAGCGGCGCTGCCCAGGCCTCGCCGGCGAGCCAGCGGGCCAGCAGGCCGTCGGCGGCCGCCGCGGGCCGGGACAACAACAGCAGCGCGGCGCTCAGCGCGGCGGGGCCCGAGGGCGAGCGGGACATGGCGACCTCCTGCGGGGCAGCTTTGCCCTTCCCCCGCGCGTTCAGGATGGTAGCCTCTCTCTGGCGGCTGGGCCCACCCCGGCCGATGCGCGGAGGGTCCGCGTGTCGGCCCGATCCCCGAGCGCAGGCGCCTCGCGGACCCGCCATGCGGAAGACCAAGGTCCTCTTCATCAAGTACCACGAGGCCGCCGACCAGCAGCCGCTGTCGAAGAAGGCGGCTGAGAAGCTGGGCATCTTCCCGAGCCTCGCGCTCGCCGGCCTCGCGGCCTGGGTGCGGCAGCACGGCTTCCCGGTCCAGCTCATCGACCTGCACGTCGAGAACATCTACCCGGTCGACGCTGCGGATCGGGTGCGCGAGTTCGACCCGCAGATCGTCGCCTTGACCTCGAAGACGCTGGGCTGGCCCGCGGTGATCGAGATCGCCCAGATGGTCCGCCAAGCGGCGCCCAAGGCGATCGTGGTGGTCGGCGGCCCGCACATGAGCATCTACGCCCGCGAGTCGCTCAGCTGGGACTGCTTCGACATCGCGGTCGTCGGCGACGGCGAAGAGACCTTCCTCGACATCTGCGAGCGGGTCGAGGCCGGCGCCGGGGTCAGCGAGCTGCAAGACATCCCCGGCACCGCCTGCCGCGCGGCCGACGGCGAGGTGCTCCAGCACCCGCCCCGCCCGGTGCCCAAAGACATCAACCAGTACCCGATGACCGCGTGGGACCTCATCCCGGTGCGGGACTACCACTGCCTGACGCTGCTCAAGCCCTTCGCGACCATGGTCACGACCCGCGGCTGCCCGTGGCACTGCGGCTACTGCTCGCAGGTCTACAGCGAGAAGCTGCGCTTCCGCAGCGTCGAGCTGGTGGTCGACGAGATGGAGCACCTCGAGCGCACCTATGGGGTGCGCGAGATCGTGTTCTTCGACGAGACCTTCACCATCGGCAAGAAGCGGATGAAGCACTTCGCCGAAGAGGTGCAGCGCCGGGGGCTCAAGGTCAAGTTCAACATCCGCGCCCGCGTCGACACGGTCGACCGCGAGGTGGTGCGCGAGCTCAAGAAGGCCGGCCTGCGCAGCATTCACATGGGCGTCGAGGCGGGCACCGACCGCGTGCTCAAGATCATGAACAAGCAGATCACGCGCGAGCAGACCGAGGCGGCCTTCCGCATCTGCCGCGAAGAGGGCATCGACACCCGCGGCTACTTCATGGTCGGCTACTACGACGCCACGCACGATGATGTCGAAGACATGATCCGCTTCGCCAGCGGGCTCGGCCTCGACTGGGCCAGCTTCTCGGTCGCCACCGCCCTGCCGGCCACCGACCTGTACCGGATCGCCCAAGAGCGCGGCTACGTCGATGGCGACTTCTGGAAGCAGTACACCATCGACGGGGGCGGCATGATCCCCCAGCTCGAGACCGAGACCTTCACCGCCGAGCAGCTCCGGGCCTACCGCACCAAGGCCTACATGAACTTCTACCTGCGGCCCGACCTCATCCGCCGCAAGCTCAGCAAGTCCGAGGGCCGCGAAGAGCTGATGGAGATGATGGGGGGCGCGACCGTGCTGTCCGAGATCGTGAAGGCCCAGGTCCTCAAGGTGATCCCGCAGGTCGGCCTCGGCCGGTGGAACACGGTCTGAGCGCGCCGCGCCGCGCGCTCAGTCGCGGTTAAAGACGGGCAGCGCGTCCATCTCGGGGTCCTGCTCCGCGTGGAACATCTCGACGGTGAGGGCGCCGGCCGCTGCGTCGGCCCCCACCGCTTCGGGCTCGCCGGCGGGCGCACGGGCGGTGGGCAGCTCGTCGGGGGCGGCGGGCGGCGCGGGCCGCCAGCGGGCGCCGCGGACCCAGCCGCGCACCACCCGGTCGCGCCCGCCGTAGTCCTTGAGCAGCTCGACGCCTTGCAGGCCGGCCTCGGCGGCCAGCGCGCAGACGGCGGGGCCCTGGTCCCAGCCGATCTCGACCAGGACCGCCTCGCGGGCCCGGGCCGCGGCCAAGGGCAGCAGGCGCCGGTAGACCGCCAGCCCGTCGGCCCCGCCGTCGAGCGCGAGGTGGGGCTCGAAGTCGCGCACCTCGGGGTCGAGGCCGGCGATGTCGGCGGTCGGGATGTAGGGCGGGTTGCTGACCACCACGTCAATTGGGCGCTCGGCCGGGATGGGCGTGAGCAGGTCGCCCCGCAGCACCGCCACCCGCTCGGCGAGGCCCAGGCGGGCGACGTTGTCTTTGGTGCAGGCCAGCGCCTCGGCCGCGAGATCGACGCAGTAGACGCGCAGCTGGGGGCGCTCGTGGGCCAGGGTGAGCCCGATGGCGCCGCTGCCGCAGCCGATGTCGGCCACGAAGGCCGGCGCGTCTTTGGGCAGCCACTGCAGGGCCGCCTCGACGAGGCGCTCGGTGTCGGACCGCGGCAGCAGCACGCCGGGCACCACCTTGAGGTCGACGGTGAAAAAGCCCCGCTCGCCGATGATCAGGTGGGTCGGCTCGCGGCGGGCCCGGCGCCGCACCCCCTCGCGCACCGCGCCCAGCTCGGCCTCGGTCAGCGGGCGGTCGTGCTGGAGCAGCAGCTGCATGCGCTCGAGGCCGAGCGCGTGGCCGATGAGCAGCAGCGCGTCGGCGCGCGGGCTGTCGAGGCCGCGGTCGGCGAAGAAGCGCTGGGTCTTCTGCAGCACCTCGCCGATGGTCTGGGGCGGTGTCGCCGCGGCGCTGGACGCTGCAGGGGGCGAGGGCGGGCGCGGCAGGGGCTCAGACACGGTGCCTCCGGGGCGGCGGTCCATATCCAGATCTCCTGGGGGCGCCACGGTGTAAACGGTCAGTCTCTGTCCGGGTCGCCCTCCCGCGGCTCCGAGCGGGGCCCCCAGCGCGGCGCGTGGACGCCCGCCGCGACCATCCACCGCAGCAGGCGGCCCCGGTGCGGGCGGTGGGGCTCGAGCAGCGCCAGCATCCGGGCGTCGTCGCCCCGGGGCTCGCCGCCGAGCGCCCAGGCCACGGTGTTCGGCAGGTGGTAGTCGCCGGTGGGCACAGCGTCGGCGTCGCCGAGCGCGCCTTGCAGCACGCTCTGGGCGGTCCACGGCCCAACACCGGGGATGGACTCGAGCAGGGCGGCGGCCTCGGCCGGCGGCGCAGCGCAGGCGCGCTCCACCCGGCTGCCCTGGCGGGCAGCCCCGCGCAGGGTGCGGGCGATGCGGTCGGGTACGCCGAGCGCGACGAGCTGATCGGCGGGCAGGGCGGCCAGCTGCTCGGGGGTCGGCGGCAGGCCGAGACCGGCGGGGCCAGGCGCGGGGCGGCCAAAACGCCGGACCAGCCCGCCCCAGGCCTTCCACGCCTCGACATAGGTGACGAGCTGGCCGAGGATGGTGTGGGCGAGCTGCGGCCAGAGCACCGGCAGGCGGGTCATGACCAGGCCGCGGTGGGGCGCGAGGCGGGCGGCGAGGGCCGGGGGGAGCTCGAGCCGCGGCGGCGGCCAGTCGTCTGCGCCGACCAGGGCCGGCAGGGCCGGCGGGAGGGCCTCGGCGCCCGGCCCCCAGATCCAGGCCGACAGGCCGCTGTCGGTGCGCTGCAGGTGCAGCTCGACGTCGCCCTCAGGCAGCGGCAGGGCCAGCGCCAGGGCCCCCGGAAGCCGGCGCGCGGTGGGATCACCGCGCCCTGCGGTGATCAGCGCGAGGCTGCCGAGCGGGTCGTGCCCGGCGGGCAGGGGCAGCTGCAGGGTCAGCGGGGCGGACACCGGGCCTCCGGCCGTGGATCAGGGGCGGGCGATCTGCCAGGTCGTCG
>JBJONS010000098.1:0-3778 GCA_046051725.1 Pseudomonadota bacterium
GCCCTCGACGATGCGCAGGCGGGGGCTGCCGCCGAGCCAGTCCCGCAGGTGGCCGGCGAGGTCCCGGTCGAGCTCGACCACGGTCAGATCGACGTCAGCGGCGAGCAAGGCGCGGGTCATCGCGCCAAGGCCGGGGCCGATCTCGAGCACGCGCTGGCCCGGCCGGAGGCCCGCGGCCCGGACGATCCCCGCGATGACCCCCTCGGACGCCAGGAAATTCTGCCCAAAACGACGGCGCGCGTGGGCGTCGATGGCCTTGAGCCGCAGGGAGGGGTGGACCGGCCCAGGGAGCACGAACCCGGCCTCAGGATCATCGCTCATGCGGAGGGCTCCGCGCCGGGGGGCCAGCCAGCCCGCGCCGTAAGGCTGAGGGGGTCCGGCGGGCCCGACAGGGCCCGCAGGCGGCCGACGTTGGCGATCATGGCGCCGTTGTCGGTGCACCGGGCCCGCGGGGGCAAGAAGGCCTCGAGGCCGAGCGCCGCCACCCGGGCCCGCAGGCGGCCGTTGGCCGCGACGCCGCCACCGATGGCGATCTGGCGCACGCCCGTGCGCTGGGCGGCGCGCTGAATGCGGTCGCAGAGCACGTCGACCACCGCCTCTTGGAAGGACGCGCAGAGGTCGGCCGGCGACGGGGGCCGGGGCCCGGCCAGGGCGGCGGCGACGGCGGTCTTGAGCCCCGAGAAGCTCATGTCGAGGTCGCTGCGGGCGAGGCTCAGCCCCCGGCGCAGGGTCTGGGGCAGGTCGGGCCGCGGGCGCGGGCGCGGCAGCGGAACCGCGGTGGGGTCGCCGGTCGCCGCGAGCCGGTCGACCACCGGACCCCCGGGGTAGCCGAGATCGAGCATGCGCGCGACCTTGTCGTAGGCCTCGCCCGCGGCGTCGTCGATGGTCTGGGCGACCACTTCGTAGCGACCAAGCCCGTGGGCGAGGTAGAGCGCGGTGTGCCCACCCGAAACCACGAGGGACAAGAAGGGGAAGCGCGGCGCGGGGCGGTCGAGCAGGGGCGAGAGCAGGTGGGCCTCGAGGTGGTTCACCCCGAAGAAGGGCAGGCCCCAGGTCGCGGCCAGGGCCTTGCCGTGGCAGAGCCCAACCAGAACGGCGCCCACCAGGCCCGGGCCGGCGGTCGCGGCGACGGCGTCGGGGCGCCGGATCCCCGCCTCGGCCAGCGCCGCACGCACGCTGACCACCAGCTTCTCGGCGTGGGCGCGGCTGGCCAGCTCGGGCACCACGCCGCCGTACTCCGCGTGCATGTCTTGGCTGTGAATGACGTCAGACAGCACACCTTCGGGACCAACGACCCCGACGGCGGTCTCATCGCAGCTCGTCTCAATGCCCAGCACGATCATGGCGCGGGCCTATCCCCCGGCGGGGGTGGCCGCCGCGCCGTGGCCAACCTTCGGCAGGTAGGTCGCCGGATCAAAACGCCCGCCGTCCTGGGCGCCGTCGTGGCAGCGGACGCAGACGTCCACGCCCGGCGCGCGGATCGGGCGGTGGGCGGCCGGATCGGCGGCGTGCGCGGCGCTGGGCCCGTGGCAGGCCTCGCACTGGACGCCGCCCAGGTCTCCCACCTCGGCGGGGGTGGCCGGACCACCCGGCTGTCGGGCGCCGGTCGCGTGGCAGCCCCAGCAGGCGAGGTCCATCGATCGCTGCGCCGTGACCAGGGTGGTCCACGCGCCCGCATGGGGCGTGCCGGACCACTGGGCGTGGGGTCCCGGGTGACACCCCGCGCAGGCGGCCGCGCCCGCGTAGGGTCCGCCCGCCCGAGGCGCCGTCGGGGCTGCAGCGGCGCCCGCGGCCTCGATCTCGGCCTTGGCGGAGGCGAGCGCCGCGGCGGCCCCAGGCGCGTCCGCGATGTCCGCGCCGAGCCCGACGAGGCGGAGGGAAAGGCCGCTCTGCGCTCCGCTCTGGGACGCGACGGGGGCCGAGGCCCGCTCCAGCTCGGCGCGCAGGTAGGCGAGGCGCTCTTCAGCCCGGGCCCGGGCCGCCGGGTCGGTCGCCCCAGCCACCTGCCGCTCCGCCGAAGCGACGCGCTGGGCGACGCGCGCGCGGCGCTTGTCCAGCGCCTCTCCAGCGTCGATCGGGGCGAGGCCATCCCCGCCCTCGGCCCAGCGGATCGTCGCGATCCCCAGGACCTTCCCTCGCGATCCGCTGGACAGGCGCAGCGCCGAGGGCGAGACCGGGCGCGGCTCAGGCGTGCTCGGCCCACCCTTGCCGTCGAGGAACAGGTCGAGCGCCGGGACCGCGCGGGCGAGGGCGGGCACCTCGTCCTCGACCAGCTGGCTGAGCACGATGACGAGATCGGCCGCCTTGCCGCCGTGGGCGGCCTGGTCCGCGGCCAGCGCGGCGGCGGCGGCGGCGGCGGGCGGCGCGGCGCTGCAGCCCGCCGCGTAGGTGCCCTCGGACCACAAGCCGAGGACCACGGCGCTCTTCCCGCCGCGCTCCACGCGCAGGCTCGGCGCCGCGACCAGCCCGGGGCAGCTGAGGTTGGTGACCACCAGGGGCACCCCCGCGGCTTGGCCTGCGGTCGTGATCCACGCTGGATCGAGGCCGAGATCGTCCGGACCGAGCCCCGCGGCGTCGATGCCATCGGCCGCCCAGGTGGAGAGGATCAGCTCTGCCTTTCGGCGGCCCTGGGCCAAAGCCGGGCCGTCGGGAGGGGCGCCCGCCCACAAGGATCCGCCTGCGTCCACGACGACCAGGGGGCTCTGCTCTGCGCGCTGCTGCGCGATGACCGTCGAACGCCGGGGCAGACCGCCCTGGGGATTCTTCGGTCAACCACAGGGCTCGATCTCCCCCTCTGCGCGGCCCTGGAACAGCACGCGCAGCGTCGGCTCGGGGGCCGTCGACGGCGCGGTCTCGCCGGAGCAGCCCAGGCTCAGCGCGGCCGCGAGGGCGGAGGCGCGCAGCGACCGGGCAGGGACGGGGGCGGTTGTCGAGGTGAAGGTGGGCATCGGTGCTCCAGGGCCTGCGCGCGCTGCGCGGCGCGCGGGGCAGCGGGTCAGCGGGTCAGCGGGTCAGGGCGCGGGCTCCGGCGCGGGCGCCGAGGGGATCCGCTCGAGCCGCTCGGCCTTCTCGGCGTCCCGCTCGGCCTTCCGGTTGCCCTCGCGGATGAGATCGTCCACGACGCGGATCACGCGCTCGTCGATGAGGTAGACCGCTGGGTCCCCGTCCACGCGGGCGTAGCGGCGCGCGCGCGGGTTCCCCTCGGGGTCCTTTTCCTCAGGGCCGAGCCCGCCCAGCTGCACCACCCGGGCGGCGCCCTCGCGGTCGCTGAGCGTCACGGTCGCGACCGGCGCGCCAAGCCCGTACTTGCTGAGATCGCCGTCTGGGGCGTCAATGAACTGTTCGACTTCGAGCTCGGACACGATCTGGGCGACCCGCTCCGGCGTGCTGCCCGGGACCGGCACGCCGTCCGCCCAGACCCACTGCTCGGCGATGAGGCGCACGCCATGGGCGCCCTGGAGGAGCTCCCCGTCGCGGGCCGAGAGGGTCGCGTCCACCGCGACCACGTCCGCGGCGGCCATCCGAACGACCCGCCGGTTCCGCATGGCGGCGGGGTCCTGGGTCAGCTCGTCGAGGAGGCCGCGCCTCGCGACATAGACGGTGTCGTCCAGCTTGGTCGGCGGCGCGAAGGGGTCCCCCGCGGCCTCGCCGTCCAGCAGCATCATGTAGGCCAGCTCTTCGTTGGTGCCCTCGTCGGGCGCGTCGGCGCCGACCAGCAACCGCAGGGGGCCCCGGCTCTCGAAGCGCAGCGTGAGGTCGACCCGGGGGGTCGCGAGGC
>JBJONS010000099.1:0-8788 GCA_046051725.1 Pseudomonadota bacterium
GCGCTTCCGTTGTGGGGTTGGGAGGCAACCAGACCCATGACCCAGCCAAGCAACCGCCGTGTGCCCGTGTTTGTGATGTTCACCACCCTCGCTGCCCTCGCCGGCTGCGACGAGGCCACCCCTGAGGTCGACGGCGAGACCGAGGCCGAAGCCGCCGGCGACCCCTCCGACGAGGTCAACGAAGAGGGCACCGGCGCCGCCCAGGTCCGCGCCAACAACACCCGCAGCCGCAGCGCGGGCCCCGACGCGATCCGCCCGGTCATCGAGGGCATCGACTTCGGCGACGACGCGGGCTGGGTGCGCCACAACACCGTCCAGATCGTCGTCGACGCCAAAGACAACGTCGGGGTCGAGCAGGTCTGCCTCACCTGGCTGCGCACCTGCCGGGAGTGGGTCGACTACGACCCCGAGGGCGTCGAGTTCGTGCTCCCCCGCGGCATGGGGCCCCACACGGTCCGGGCCTGGGTCCGCGACGCCGCCGGCAACATCTCGGCGATGGCCCGCGACACCGTGGGCATCGACGCGCGGCCGCCGGTCGACGGCTCCATCACCGCCACCCCGATCGCCGGCGGCGTGCGCCTGGACTTCTCCGGCTACGCCGACCGCGAGAGCGGCATCGTCGGCTACCGGGTCGTCGGCCGCCAGAACGGCTCGGCGCCCCGCTGCTCCTCCGAGAGCTCGGTCTACTGGGATGGCACCGAGGCGGGCGTGACGCTCACCGGCCTGCGCGCCGGCGACCACGCGATGCGGGTCTGCGCCGTCGACGCGGTGGGCCGCATGTCGCCGGGCGCGATCGTCACCGCCGGGCCGCGCCCCGAGAGCGACGCCCCCGAAGTGGCCTCGTTCGTCATCGACGGCGGGGCTGAGTGGGTCTCCGATCGCGACGTGAACATCCAGCTTGAGGTCGAAGACGCGTCGGCGGTCTACCGCATGTGCTTCTCTGAGGGCCGCTCCTGCTCGGCGTGGCAGGACTTCAGCGAGGACACCACCGCCCGGCTCAGCGCGGGCACCGGCATGAAGACCCTCTACGCTTGGTTTGAGGACGCTTTTGGCAACGTGTCTGAGCCGGTCGGCGTGGACGTGGGCCTCGACCTCAGCCCGCCCACCGACGGCACCCTGACCCTGACCCACGCGCCCTCGGCGGTGGTGCTGGCCTGGCCCGGCGCCGCGGATCCCCACAGCGGCATCGCCGAGTACAGCGTGCGGATGGCCTTTGACACCGCTCCGGTCGACTGCAGCACCGGCACCGAGGTCTACCGCGGCCCGAACGCCACCTACACGCAGACCGGCCTCGTCTCGGGCCAGCGCTACGGCTTCCGGGTCTGCGCCATCGACGAGAGCGGCTGGACCAGCGTGGGCCTCACCGGCACCATCACGCCCCTGGCCGAGTACGACTCGCCGATCGCCACCCGCTTCGTGATCAACGACGACATGGTCGAGACCTACGACCGCTACGTCGAGATGAGCCTCACCGCGACCGACGCGACCGGCATCGCGCGCATGTGCATCAGCAACACGACCACCTGCGCCACCTGGCAGCCCTACCAGACCACGTTCAACCACACGCTGGCCTCGGGCGGCGCGGGCACCCGCACGGTCTACCTCTGGCTCGAGGACACGCTGGGCACCCAGAGCGCGACGCCCTTCACCGACCAGATCGAGTTCCTGGTCGACTGACCGGGGCAGCCTCGGCCGAGCCGCGGCGGGGTGCGCCCTGCCGCGGCCTTCGTGCGTTCAGGCTTGGCGTGCGGCGCGAATGCGGAGGATGGCCCGCACCAGGGTGATCCCGCCGAGCGCGACCAGCAGGGCGGCGCTGGCCCGGCCCATCGCCTGCGGGTCCCCGTCAAGGTGGGGGAAGAGCGCGCCGAGGAAGGGGAAGGCCAGCACGGGGCCCCGCCCGCTGGCCACCGCGGCCGCGTTGGTGGACCAGACGTAGGCGGCGGCCCCCCACAGCAGGGCGGTCGGCAGGAGCTGCGAGATGATGCGCATGGCTGGCGCCTATCCAGCGCGCGGGCGCCGCGGAGGGCCGCGGTGAGCGCCGCGCCGCCCCTGCCGGCGGGCGAGGCGCTGCGCCGCGCGCTGGTGGCGCTGCTGCTGGGCGCGGCGGCGCTGACCGCGGGCGCCGCCGCCGACCGCCAGGGTGATTTCGTGCACCTCTGGGTCGGCGGGCACCTCGCGGCCGCCGGCGGCGGGCCGGCCCTCTACGACCCCGCCGCCCAGCGGCGCGCCCTCGACGCCGCGCTGGGCGGGCCGACGCCCGAGCGCCTGTGGGCGCCCCGCAATGACGCGCTGGGCGCTTTTTTCTACCCTCCGCCGGCCGCGCTGGCCTACGCCCCGCTCGGCGCCCTGCCGCTGCGCACCGCCGGGGTGCTGCACGCGCTGCTGCACGCCGCCGGCGCCGCCGCCGCTGGCCTGCTGCTCGCGCGCTGGGCGGGCCTGCGGGCGAGCGCCGGGGCGCTGCTGGTGCTCGCCTGCCCCGCGGCCTTCTTCGGTCATGTCTTGGGCCAGAACGGTGTCTGGGCCTTGCTGCTCATCGCCGCGGGCCTGCTGCTGCACCAGCGGGGGCGGCCCCTGCTCGGCGGCTTGCTGCTCGGGCTGCTCGCCGCCAAGCCGCACTGGCTCGTGCTGCTGGCCCCGGCGGCCCTGGCCCTGCGCAGCGGGCGGCTCGCCGCGGGCGTGGTGGCGGGGGCCGCGGGGGCGGCCCTGCTCAGCCTGCTGCTGCTCGGGGCGGCGCCCTGGCGCGACTGGGCCGCCCAGCTCGGGGCGCTGGCCCAGCTCTCGGCGGCCGAGGGGGCGCCGATCCGCTTGCTCTATGGGCTGCCGAGCGCCGCGCTGCGGGCCGGCGCCCCGGCCTGGGCCCCGGCGGCGGGGCTGCTGCCCTGGGCCCTGGCCTGGGCCTGGGCGGCCGCCCGCCCCGGGCCGGCGTCGGCGGCGGGGGCGGTGCTGCTCGCCGGCCTCGCCTCGCCGCACCTGCACCCCTATGACGTGGTGGTGGCCCTCCCGGCGCTGGCGCTGCTCTGCGCCCGCCGGCCCCTCGTCGGCCTGGGCCTCGCGGCGCTGCACCACGGGCTGCTCGCCGCCGAGGGCGGGGCGGGCAGCGGGATGATCGTGCCCTGGGCCACCTTGGGCCTGTTGGTCGCCTTGATCGGCCTCGCCCGCGGAGCGCGGGCGCCCGCCGGCCTTCAGCCCGCGGCGCCCTTGCCCTTCTTGCCCTTCTTGCGCTTGCCGCCGCCCTCGGCCGGGGCCGGGGCCTCGGGGGCCGGCGCGGCGCCCTCCTCCGGGCCGCCGCGGTCGTAGTCGGTGGCCTCCCGCCGCTTGCGCTTGCGCTCCTCCACCTCTTCGGGGCCCTTGTCCTCGATGATGGTGGCCCAGCGGTCGCCGCCCTCGCGGGTGCACAGCGTCTGGTCGACCTTCTTGGCCGTGCGGCTGTAGGACAGGATGAGCCCGAAGGGGTCGGCCTCGGCCGCGGCGTCGGCCGAGCGGCCCGAGACCGCGAAGGCGCCGCGCCCGTCGACCACCTTCATCATGCCGCCGACCTTGCGCTGGGCGCCGTCCTTCTCGGCCTTGTTGTCGTAGATGCCCACCGGCAGGTCAAGCTCACCGAAGGGGATGTCGGTGATGATGCAGCCGCGCAGCAGGAAGGTGCCGCCCTCTTCGGGCTCGAGCGCGTACTCGAGGCGCACCTTGGGCACAAAGCCGCCGTGCACCCAGTAGTCGAAGAAGCTGTCGAGCACCTGGCCGCTGGTCTCTTCAAAGGCGTCTTCGAGCAGCTCGGTGCTGACCAGCTTGCCGGTCTGGGCGTCGGTGAAGCGGTCGAGCGCCCGGAAGAAGGCCTGGTCGCCGATGCGCTCGCGCAGCATGCGCGCCAGCACGTAAAAGGCGTAGTCCTCGAAGACCTTGGGCCGCTCGGCTTGGTAGTTGCCGCGGCCGGTCAGCGAGATGAAGCTGCCCTCGATCGGGATCTTTCCGGTGGACTCGACCCGGACCTGCGGGTTCTCGAGGCTCTTGCGGATGTACTCGAGGCGGTCTTCAAAGGCCTCGAAACCGGGCTCTCCCTGGGCGGCGCGCACGTAGAACATGCCGTAGGCGCTGCTGACCGCGCCCAACATCCAGCGGTCGGCCTTGGACGCCGGGGTCAGCTGTTGGCCCCAGAGCTGGGTGGTGAGCTGGCGGGCCAGCTCGCTCTGGGCGAGGAAGGGGTTCTCTTCGCGCAGCTCGGTCGAGGCGCCGCCGACCTGATCGCCGACCTTTACGCGGTTGATGCCGACCATGCCGGCCCGGGCGACCTCGTTGCCCTCGATGAAGCGGCTGGTGGTGATGTCGGCCGCGTCTTGGAAGACGTCGAGCTCGAACTGATCGGGCAGGCGCATAAAGCGCCGCAAGAACACCAGCACCCGCCGGGTCTCGGGTCCAAATTGCTGCAGCGACCAAGCGTCGTTGGGGAACATGTGGACCCGCACCGCCGGCATGCCCGCGGCGGCGGGGTCGAACTTGGTCTGCCACTTGCCGAGCGCGACCGAGGCTTGGCGGGCGTTGTAGCCGTGGCTGCGCTGCCAGAGCCAGCCGCCCTCGTCGACCCACTCGCGCCGGGTGTCGCCGCTCACCGCGACGTCCATCGCCCGCGGGGGCACCCCGACGGTGATCTCAAAGTCCCAAGGCGTGCCGCCGGCCACCGGCAGCAGCTCGGGCAGCACGCGGCGCGGTCCGGTGGTCGTGCCCAGCGGGCGGTAGGCGTTGCCGCTGCTGCCTTGCACGATCGCGAAGTTGGCGTAGGGCCACTCGGCGGTCCAATCCAAGGCGATGTCGACGGTGTCGCCGCGCTTGAGCGGGGCGGGCAGCACGATGAGCAGGTCGGTGGGCGGGCCCATGGCCTCGCCGAGCTTGGCCGAGGGCTGCCCGAAGGTGCTGTCGAGGTTGGTGTATTGGGTGCTCGCGTCGATGCCCGACGCCATCTGGATGCGCTGGGCGAGGTCGGTGCTGCGGCCCTGCTCGAGCTCGAGCTTCATCCAGTCGACCGGCCGGCCGTCGGCCAGCTCGAGCTTGGTGACCTTGAAGCTGTCCTTGTGGGCGTCATCGCTCGGCAGGCGCAAGGTGAAGTGCTGGACGCCGTCCTCGGTGGCCCGCAGCGTCAGCTTGCCGCTGACCAGCGGCCGGATCGTGACCCGGCGCCGGGTGGGGCGCGCGTCGACCTTGATCTCGGCCCGGACCGCCTCGATGCGGGTCGGCGGGCGCGGGGCCTCGGTCGGGGCCATCGCGGCGAAGCGCTCGGTCGAGAAGCGCACGAGGTCGCGCTGCTCGTTGCGGGGGTTGATCCCGTGGGCGAAGGCGGTGGCCCGCCGGCCGGTGTCGCTGAGGTCGGCGCCGTCGCGGAAGCAGGTCAGCCACTTGTCTTCGGGCGCGGCGCGGTTCTCGTCGCGGTTGGCCACAAAGAACCGCGTCTCGGTCTGGAACTCGGCCACAAAGCGCAGCTCGTGCCAGGGGGTGGCGAGCAGGTCGTGCACCATCCGGTCGTACTGGAGCATGTCGACCGGATCGAGGCCGGCCCGGGACAGGGCCTCGCTGCGGGCCGGGAAGACGTTGGCCGCCTCGATGCGGGCCCGCAGGTCGCCTTTGGTGTCTTTGACGACGAACTGCTCCATCACGCCGCGCAGCTCTGGATCCGAGATGTCGACCCGCACCGCGCCAGAGCGCACCGGGTCGAGGCGCATCACCACGTCGGCCATCTGGCGGTCGGCGGTCAGCACCATCGCGCGGGTGAACTTGTTCTGGAAGGGCTGCTCGCCGTGGGCCACCGGGCGCAGGTCTTGGGGCTTGGCGCCGGCCTGCATGACCATGTGGTTGCCAAAGCCGATGGCGTCGGCCTTCTCGGGGAAGCGCAGCTCGACGTCGCCCTCACCAAAGAACACGAAGCCGACGATGCGCGGCCGGACCTCTTTGCGGCCCGACAGCACCGGCACGACGATGCCCTTCTTGAAGACAGCGCGGCAGACGCCATCTTCGATGAGGGTGTTGTCGACCCACCGGGCGGTCTCGTCGAGGCGCAGGTTGCCCATGTCGGCGAGCATCTTCTGCACGCGGCCGCTCTCGCGCACCTCGGCCAAGTCGAGGGTCTCGTTGAACAGGTCCTCGGCCCCGCCCGGCGGCGGCGCGTCCTCGGCCCCGGGCGCGCCCTCGGGTGAGGGAGCGGCCGGCGGCACCGCAGGACCAGCAGGATCAGGCGGAGCCGACGGAGCAGCCGGAACAGCCGGAGCCGACGGCGCACTCGGAGCAGCCGGCGGGGCTGGAGCGTCGGGCGCGGCCTGGCCCTGGGCTGGACCGGCGGGCGCGAGGCAGAGGGCGCCGAGCAGGCCCATCATGGGGAGCGCCCAGCGGGGCGCAGGAGAGGACCAGGTGCGGGGGGACATCCAGGCTCCGGGGGGCGCAGGCCGACGCGCGGCGGCGCTCAGGAGGGCGCGGGGAGGTGTGCGGGGGCGAGCCCGGGGTAAACGACGGCGTGCAGCCCGAGCGCGCGGGCCGCGTCGGCCAGCGCCTCGAGCGCGGGCAGGTCGAGCGGGCCGACGCCCGGATCGGCGGGGCGGCGGGCGATGGTCGTGACCTGGACCTCGCGGAGCTGGGCGCCGGCGGCGATCAGCGCGCGCAGGCGGCCGGCCCAGGCGGCCCGCTCGGCCTCGTCGGGGCCCTGCCCGTCGAGGGTGGGGAAGAGGCACTGCAGCACCACCGGGTGATCCACAGCGACCTTCGCGATGTTCTCGACGATTTTGTCCAGCGAGAGGCGGGTGCCGTCGACCCGCGAGAACCAGGCCTGGCTGCCCGCGTCGAGCTTGGCCCAGACCTCGCCGCCCCGGCGGTGCAGGGCGTCGACGCCCGCGCGCACCGCCGGGCGGTGCAGCAGGGTCGCGTTGGTCAACAGGTGCAGCTTGACGCCATGGACGCCGTGCGCGGCGGCGGCCCGGTCGAGGCAGGCGCCGACCACCTCGACCGCCTCGGCGAAGCAGCGGGCGGCGGTCGGCTCACCATCCCCGGCGAAAGCGACGTCGTTGACGCGGCGCAGGGCGGGGGCGGCGGTGTCGAAGGGGGGGCGATCCCAGAGGGTGCCCGCGCCGACCTCGGCGAGCAGGGCGTCGAGCTCGGCGGCCAGCACGGCGAGGTCGACGGGCCGGTCATCGCCGGGGACACGCCGATCGACCTGACAGTAGGGGCAGTCGAAGTTGCAGACCTTGTCGGGGTTGAGGTTCACCCCGATCGACAGGCCGCGGCTGCGGCGCGAGACCACCGCGTAGATGTAGCGGTTGTCGTCGAGGCTGCGGCGGTGATCGGCGAAGTCGAGCCGGCGGGGGGCGGCCGCGTCAGGGGGCATGGATCGCGGTCTAACGGGCCAAGCGGTCGTGGGGGCGGCCGCAGGCGTGGCCATCGCCCGGGGTCGCGGATACCTGCCAGCCTGCTTCACTCCGCGCATCGCGACGGCGCTGTCTCCGCCCTCGCCGTGATCGCCCTCGCCCAACCCCCGGGGCGCCGCCGCGCGGCGGCACCCCCTCCCGGAGTCCCCCTTGCGCCGCTTCTCGCCCCTCCTCGCCGTCCTCGCCCTCGCCGCCTGCGAGCCCCCGCCGCCGCCCCTGCCCGGCGCGGTGCCGGCCGGCGGCCAGGTGGTCTCCACCGTCAACGGCAACCCGGTCACCCAAGAGATGGTCGACGCCACCATCAAGCAGCTGCCCGAGCAGCTCCGCACCCAGCTCGAGACCAGCGGCCAGCTCTCGCAGGTCAAAGAGCAGGTCGTCATCGGCGAGCTGCTCTACCGCGAGGCCCTCAAGGCCAAGCTGCACGAAGACAAGGTCACCCAGGTCAACCTCGCCCTGGTGCAGCGCAACGCCCTGGCCGATGCCCAGCTGACCAAGATCGTCGAGCAGCGCGCCGACGCCGCCCGCATCCAGAAGTGGTACGACGACCACGCCGTGCAGTACAAGCGGGCCCAGGCCAAGCTGCGGCTGATCGCCCTGCCGAGCGCCGAGGCGGCGGCCGAGGTCAAGGCCGCGCTCGACGCCGGCGGCGACTTCGCCAAGCTCGCCTCTGAGAAGTCGTCCGACCCGAGCAGCAAGGGCAAGGGCGGCGAGATCGGCTGGGTGGGCGAGCGCGACATGCCCCCGCAATTCGGCGGCCCGATCTTCGCGGCGACCCCCGGCACGGTGGTCGGCCCGATCGAGGCCGGCGGCAGCCAGCTGCTGTTCAAGGTCGAAGAGCGCCGCGACGCGGTGCCCCTCGACGAGGTCAAAGACCAGATCAAAGAGCAGCTGCGCCAAGACATCATCAAAGAGTACATCGACGAGCTGAAGGCCGGCGCGACGATCTCGGACGGCGCGGGCGGCGCCTCGGTCTCGACCCCGACCCCGGGCGCTCCTGCGGGCGGCGCTCCTGCGGGCGGCGGCGCTCCGGCGGGCGCTCCCGGCGCGGCTCCGGCCGCTCCGGCGCCCCACTAGGCAGCGACGGCCCGGCGCGCGAGGGAGGGGCCTCCCCCCTGCGCGCAGACGGCCGACCCCTCCGCGCCCGCCCCGGTCTGTCCGGCGGCGGGCGCGTCATTTTGGTGACCTGTTCCCCGTGGAGCCCGCCATGCACCCCCGCGCCCTCCGCCTCCCGCACACCGCCGCGCGCCTCCTCCCCCTGCTGCTCGCCGCCGCCTGTGCCGCGGGGGGCAAGGGCGCAGGGCCGGGCGATGGCTCCGGTGACAGCGGGGCCGACGACAGCGGGGCGGTGGTCGACCCAGCGGCGGCCGACGCGGCGGCGCTGCAGGCGGCGA
>JBJONS010000100.1:0-4071 GCA_046051725.1 Pseudomonadota bacterium
TGTACTGCACGTTCACCGTCGTGATGAGCTCGAACAGGGCCTTGCGGACGGTGTCGGTCGACTCGTCTTGCACGACGACCCAGCCCTCGCCCTCGTAGCCCTCGGCCCGGGGCTGGCCGACCAGCGGCAGCTTGCGATCGACGACCAGCGCGCCCATCTTGCGCTGGGCTTCGTCGAGGCCGGTGATGGCCCGCACCTTGCCCTTGCACTGGCCGCGCAAAAAGGCGACGCCCGCGGCGCTCTTGCGCGGGAACGGCCCGTCGAAGGCCCGGTCGACCACCGCGCGGGCCCAGGCCCGGTACAGATCGCAGCCGTGCGCGAGGCCGGTGAGCTGCACGATGCGCGCGCCGGGCGGCCGGGCGGCGATCTCGCCGATGGCGAGGCTGCCGTCGGGCCGGTGGAACCACTCCATGTGGGTGAGGCCGTCGCGCAGCCCGAAGGCCTTGATCGCGGCAAAAGACAGGTCGCGGGCCCGCTCGAACAGCGGGATGTCGCGCTCACGGGGGGCGACCACGCACCACTGGATCCAGTCCTTCTCGGTGACCTCGAGCGGCGAGGGGTAGTAGCGGGTCACCGACCACAGGCGGGGGATGCCGTCGACCACCAGCGTCTCGAGGCTGTGCTCGGCCCCGGTCAGGAACTCTTCGGCCAGCACCGGGCGGGCGGCGCTCGGCTTGGTGTCGCGCAGGGCCTCGACCACGGTCTGCGGGTCGGTCACCCGCCAGGTGGCCCGGCAGCCGGCGCCGGCCGGCGGCTTGACCACGACCGGGAAGCCGACCTGCTCGATGAAGTCCCACAGGTCTTGCTCGCAGGTCAACATCTTGTGGCGCGCGCAGGGCAGCCCGGCCTTGCGCAGGGTGTCCTTCATCACGCCCTTGTCGCGGAAGCAGGTCGAGGTGCGCACGTTGGGCCCGTCGATGCCCAGGCGCTCGCGCACGACGGCGAGCTGCACCTGAAGGTCTTCCAGCACGCCGATCAGGCGGTGCACCGGGCCGACCGCCTGCTGGATGCGCGCCACGGCGGCGACCAGCACCTCGGGGTTGAGCGCGTCGCTGACCAGCTCGACGTGGTCGAGGCCCAGCGCCCGCGGATCGGGCGGCGGCTTTTGGAAGACGCCGATCAGGCGCACGTTCTGCAGCGCGCCGACCGCCGCGCAGAAGCGCAGCGTGGTGTCGGCGGGGAAAGGGGCGACGAAAACGACGACGCGCGGGGATGAGGCGGGCATGCGGGACCTCCGCGCGCCCTCTATTGCCGGCGCCGCCGCGGGCCCACCAGGGATGAAGCCCCGCCCGCGCCGCGGGCCAGCGCTTTTGGACGCTTCTGGTAGCATCGCCGCACGGGCGGCGGCCCGCTCCTCCCCCGCCGCAGCTGGAGCACCGATGCGCGTCGTCTTCCTCTCCCCCGGCTACCCCGCTGAGATGCCCGAGTTCGTGCGCGGCCTCGCCGAGGTGGGCGCGCAGGTCATCGGCGTGGGCGAGGGCCCCGCCGCCGGCCTGCCCGACAAGGCCCGCGGGGCGCTGAGCGAGTACATCCAGGTGCCCAAGCTGTTCGACGAAGACAGCCTCGTGGCGCACCTCAAGGCGGCCCTGCGCGGTCGACGGGTCGACCGGGTCGAGAGCCTGTGGGAGCCCCTGGTCCACGCCGCCGCCCGCGTGCGCGAGGCGCTCGGCGTGCCCGGCATGAGCCCCGACACGGTCAACGGTTTTCGCGACAAGCAGATCATGAAAGAGCGGGTCGCGCGGGCCGGCCTGCGGGTGCCCAAGGCCGCCCGCTGCCGCACCGCCGCCGAGGTCCGGGCCGCCGCCGCCGCGGTGGGCTTCCCGCTCATCCTCAAGCCGATCGCCGGGGCGGGCAGCGCCGACACCTTCCGCTGCGACACCCCGGCCCAGCTCGACGAGGCGATCAAGAAGACCGCCCACGTCACCGAGGCGAGCTGCGAAGAGTTCATCGACGGCGAAGAGTACACCTACGACACGATCTGCGTGAACGGCGTGCCGGTCTACGAGAACGTGTGCCGCTACCTGCCGCGGCCGCTGGTCGCCCGCACCAACGAGTGGATCAGCCCGGCGGTGGTCACGGTGCGCGACCTGAGCCAGCCCCACATCCAGCAGGGCATGCAGCTCGGGCGGGGCGTGATGCGGGCGCTCGGCATGGGCACCGGCTTTACCCACATGGAGTGGTACCGAAAGCCCGACGGCGAGGTCGTCTTCGGCGAGATCGGCTGCCGGGTCGGCGGCGCGCGCCTGATCGACCAGATGAACTTCACGTCCGACATCGACCTCTACCGCGAGTGGGCCCGCGCGGTCTGCTTCGGCAAGGTCCAGATCACCCGGCCGCGGTCCTACAACTGCGCCATCATCTTCAAGCGGGCCCAGGGCCAGGGCACCATCGTCGCGATCACCGGCCTGCGCGACTACATCCACCGCAACCGCGATCACATCATGGTCGACGAGCTGCTGCGGCCCGGCCAGCGCCGCCGCGACTGGAAGCAGACCCTGGTCAGCGACGGCTACCTCATCGTGCGCCACCCCACCTGGGAGGGCGCCCTGGCCCTGGCCGATGACGCCGCGCAGACCATCGGCCTCTTCGCCCGCGAAGGCGGCTGAGGGCCCCAGCGCCGCCGGGTCCGGAGCCTCCCGGTCGAGGACGGGCCCGCCGCAGGGGGACCACCCGCGGGCTCCCCCTGATCTCGGCGCGGGAGGCCTCAAGGGGCGGCGCGCGAAGGCCGAACCTCCGAACAGCCCCGGAGGCCACATGCCCTGCGCCACCCTGATCCACGCCCGCCCTCCCCTCTCGCTGCTGCTGGGCCTCAGCGCCGCGCTGGCGCTCACCGCATGCCGCACCGACGACGCGCCAGGCAAGGTCGAGGCCACCGCCGCCGGCGCGACCGGCGACGTGGACAACGACGGCTGGTCGACCGGCACCGACTGCAACGACAACAACCCGAACGTCTACCCGGGCGCCACCGAGGTCTGCGACAACCTCGACAACGACTGCGACACCAAGATCGACGAGATGGGCGTGGTCGGAACCGTCTACTACTACCGGGACGCCGACAGCGACGGCTTCGGCAACCGGCTGGTGCGGGTGCGGACCTGCTTCGCGCCGTCTGGCTACGTCGCCAGCCGCACCGACTGCAACGACGCCAACAGCGCGATCAAGCCCGGCGCGACAGAGGACTGCGACAGCGTCGACAACGACTGCGACACGCTGATCGACGAGGCCGGCGCGGTGGGCATGCTCAGCTACTTCCCCGACGCCGACGCCGACGGGCAGGGCAACAGCGCCGGCACCGCCGTCCGGTCCTGCACCGCGCCATCGGGCCGGGTGAACAACCGCCTCGACTGCAACGACAGCAACGCGGCGGTCAACACCCTGGCCACCGAGGCCTGCGACACCATCGACAACGACTGCGACGGGCGGATCGACGAGGCCGGCGCGACCGGCAGCGCGACCTTCTACCGGGACGCCGACGGCGACACCTACGGCTCGCCCTCGGTGCGCCAGACCCAGTGCTTCCCCGACGCGGGCTACGTGAACAACGCGCTGGACTGCAACGACACGACCACCACGGCCTACCCCGGCGCGACCGAGGCCTGCGACAGCATCGACAACGACTGCGACAACCTCGTCGACGAGGCGGGCGCGGTCGGTGAGTCGATCTGGTACCGTGACGCCGACGGCGACGGCTACGGCAAGCCGGCCATCACCGTCACCCGCTGCGCAGCGCCCGTGGGCTACGTCGGCAGCTCGACCGACTGCGCCGACGCCGTGCCGACGGTCAACCCCGGCGCGACCGAGGTCTGCGACGGCATCGACAACGACTGCGACCGGGTCATCGACCAGGTCGACGACGACAGCGACGGCGCCATCGCGCTGGCCTGCGCCGGCGACGACTGCGACGACGCCAACGCGCTGATCAACCCGAGCCAGCCCGAGCTCTGGTACGACGGGGTCGACGCCGACTGCGACGCGGCCAGCGACTACGACGCCGACGTCGATGGCTATGACAGCGACGACTACAGCGGCGACGACTGCGACGACGCGCTCACCGCGATCAACCCCGCCGCG
>JBJONS010000101.1:0-6949 GCA_046051725.1 Pseudomonadota bacterium
GCGCCGCTGCGCGGCGCATCGCCGCGCAACGGCGGCGCGCCGGCCCCCCTTGGCGCGGGTCGCCAGGGGCCGCGCCGGCCCCTGGCCCGGGGGCCTGGGGGCCGGAGGCCCCCGGCATCCACGACACAATGGCTGTGGTTCGCCTGACCGAGCTCATCGGCGCAAAAGTGCCTGCCGTCAAAGACGCGCGCGGCATCACGCCATCGGTCGCAGCGCCAGCCCGACAAGCGGAGTCAGCGCCAGCCCGACAAGAGGAGCCAGCGCCAGCCCGACAAGAGGAGCCAGCGCCAGCCCAACAAGAAGCGCCAGCCCCGCCAAAGGGGGCACCACCCCGACCGCAGCGCCGGCGGCAGGCCTGGCCGCGCAGCGGCCACGAGGGGCAGCGCCAGCCCGGCCAGAGGGCCGGCCTTCGGCCGGGCCGCGCAGCGGCCAAGGCGCGCAGCGCCGCGCCCGGAGGACGGGCGCCGGCGGCCGCAGGCCGGCGGGGCGCCCACGCTCAGCGCAGGTAGGCCGGGTTGCTGAGCAGCGGGCTGCCGTAGCGCTCGCCCGCGTCGCCGTTGTCGGTGGTCGCCACGCTGATCAGGGGCACCTGGGGGGTCCGCAGCTCGAAGAGGGTCGCGCGGTCGAGGCGGCCGGCCTCTCCGCCGTTGTTCGCGCAGCCGTCGGCGGTGACGGTCCCGACCCCGCCCAAGCTGACCTGCCCCGGCGCCACCTCGAGCCCGCCGTGGAAGCGCAGGCCCAGCGCGTGGGCCCACGAGCCCCCCCCGGTAAAGCGGTAGTGAACGACCCCGTTGCAGAGGCCGACGTAGCGCTGCCGACCCTCGGTCGAGATGGCGCGCAGGGCGTTGATCTGGGCGTCGGTGAGGCCCAGCGGGAAGCTCGGGCTGTGCCAGTAGAGGCGGTTGCTGCCGAGGCCGGCCGTCCACTCGGCGACCGCGAGGTCCGCGCGGTAGGGCACGGCGGTCCAGCCTCCCCCCTCGGTGTCCATGTCGCAGGTGACGGTGAAGGGGGCGAGGCCGACGTCGAGGCCGTCGGGGTCGATGAGGTAGCTGCCCGTTCCGCCGCTGCGGCCCCGGGCCAAGATCTCGCGGCAGCTGCGGCCGTCGGGGCAGCTGCCCGTGCCCGGCTGGATCAGGCCGTCCTCGTCGTCGCAGTCGTCGCCGCCCCAGGCCATCGACAGCGCCCCGTCGCCGTCGGCGTCGACCGGCGCGTCGGTCGCGCAGCCCCAGCCGGTGGACAGGGTGCGGGCCACGCGGGAGGATGCGCCAGTGGCCTCGAGCACGAAGAGGTCGGCGTTGTGCTGGGTCGCCGCGTAGCGGCCCTGCTCGGGGTGGGCGCAGAGCCCGGTGAGCCCGGCCGAGGACCAGGCCACCACCGCGCCGCTGGCCCGGTCGACCCGCCAGACCTGACCGCCGGCGGTGACCAGCAGCGCCCCGTCTCCCTGCGGCGCCATGACATTGGGCCCAGAGAGGGCCGCGAAGCTGCGGGCCACCCCGCCCTGCACCACGCTGACGCGGTGGCCGCTGCGCTCGGTGACGAAGACCCGGTCGTCGCCAGGGAAGCGGAACGCCCAGATCGGCGAGCTGAGGCCGCTGACCAGCGTGGTCATCGACAGGTCGGACAGGCGCAGCTCGACCAGCCGACCGCCGCCGGGCACCGCGAGCAGCAGGCTGTGGGTCGCCGGGTCGTAGGTCAGGCCGTGGATGGCCCCGAGCCCGCTCGCCAGCACGGTGCGCGTGCCGTCGCGCGCCACGCGGATCACCTGCCCGGCGTCATAGGCCGAGACGTAGCGGTTGCCGGCGGGGTCGACCGCCACGCCGATCATCGCGCCGAGGCCGCTGACCCGCGCGGTCTCGGCGCCGGTCCAGGCGTCGAGCCCCCGCAGGGTGCCGTCGAAGCGGTCGGCGACCCAGATGGTGCCGCCGCAGCTGTCCTCGGGGGTGTCGAGCCCGTCGCAGTCATCGTCGGCCCCGTCGCAGACCTCAAAGGCGCCGGGGTGGACGGCCGCGTCGCCGTCGTCGCAGTCGCCGCCCGGCGCGACGTGCCCGCGCGGCGCGGCGCAGGAGAGGGTCGGCGCGCCGCTGTCGCCGAAGCCGTCGCCGTCATCGTCCGGCAGCCAGGTCGCCCGATCCACCGCGTCGGCCTCGTCGGCGAGGCCGTCGCAGTCGTCGTCGACGCCGTTGCAGCGCTCGGGCTGGCCTGGGGCGGCGCCGGCCCGGGCGTCATCGCAGTCCATCGGCGCGGCGAAGCCGTCGCCGTCGAGGTCGGGGCCGAAGGTGATGGCCGCGGTCGCCGGCGCGGCGCTGCGGTTGCCCAGCGTGTCTTCGAGCCAGACGTGGGCGGTGTGCAGGCCGAAGCTGTCGGGCAGGGTCAGGGCGCTGCGCGCGGAGAAGCTGCGCCAGCTCGTGCAGGTGGGGGTGAAGCTCACGCACATGCGGGCGAGGCCCGAGGCGTCGCTGGCCCCGATCTGCAGCTCGACCGCCCGGGTGATCGTGGCCGAGGCCCCGCCCTGCAGGGTGAGCAGGTCGACCTCAGGCGGGTCGTACTCGGCGAGCAGGTCGGCGCGGGCGGTGGCCCCCGCCGCGCTGTTGCCGGCCGCGTCGGTGGCGCAGACCCGGAAGGCCCGGCGCTCGCCGGCGGCGAAGCCGGTGACGGTCGCTGACTGGAGGGGGCCGGCGTAGACGAGATCGCCGCTGCTGCAGGTCGCCGGCGCGGTGTCGAGCGCCGAGACCACCGTGTAGGACACGATCCCCGAGGTGGCGTCGGCGGCGCCGGTCCAGTCCAGCTGCACCTGACCCACGCCGGGCGTGGCGGTCAGGCTGCCGTCGGTGGGCGCCGTGCGGTCGAGCGTGATGCGGGCCGAGACGGTGGTGCTCGGGTTGCCATAGGCGTCGAAGAAGGTGGCGAACAGGGTCTTGGCGCCGTCGCCCAGGCTGAGGTCGACGCTCATGCCCGGCGCCCAGGGCCGGGTCTCGGCGCAGGGGCCCTCGACCTCGGCGAAGCAGACCCGCTCCACCCCGCCGTTGTCGGTGACCTCGGCCGTGACGCGCACCGCCCGGTCGGCGGTGAAGGCCGCGCCGCCGTCGAGGGCGAGCGCGGTCGCCACCGGGGCCTCGGCGTCGGGCTGGGGCGTGCCCCGCAGCTCGACCCCGCGGCTCTGGTTGCCCGCCGCGTCGACCGCGCACAGCCGCACGCGGTGCTCGCCCGGGCCGAGCCCGCGGACCTCGAGGGTCGGGCCGGGGCCGGTCGCCACCACCGCGCTGGCGGTGCTGCAATACGGCGTGCCGCCGCTGGTGCGCGCGGCGACGATGTAGCCCACCACGCCGCTCTCGCCGTCGCTGAAGCCGGACGCGGCGAGGTCGAAGCCGCCGGGCTGGGGGCTGACCGCGCCCGCGCCGTCGACCGGCGCCCGGCGGTCGATCTGGGCGGTGGTCGTGGCCAGCGCGCTGACGTTGCCCGCCGCGTCACGCACGCGCAGGTAGACCGTGCGCACGCCGTGCCCCGGGCCCAGATCGAAGCTCGCCTTGGGGTCGAAGCGCGCCCAGCGGGCGCAGCGGGGCGTCGCGCTGAGGCACATCTCGGTGACCCCGACGTCGTCCTCGGCCGAGATCAACAGCCGCAGGCTCGTGCTCTGCGCCCAGCCCGTCTCACCCTCGAGGCGGAGGCTGGCGGTCGGCGCGGCGCTGTCGACCCGCGCCCGGCCGGCGGAGGCGGGGAGCCGGGCCCCCGCCGGAGCGGCGCCCTCGGGCGGGGCCTCGGCGCAGGCGGCGAGCAGCAGGGGGAGCAGGGCGGCGCGGGCGCGGCGCGTGCGGACCATGGGCACCTCGCCGCGCCCATCGGGTCGCCCGGGCCGGACTCTGAAGCCGAAACCGGCCCGCAAGCTGGGTGAAGATGACGCGCTGGGGGGCACCGTGGGCGTCAGGGCGCGCCCGTAGGCCCGGCGCGGCCCGGCGCGGGCCGGCGCGGCGCGCCCCAGCGGCCCAGCCGCGTGCGAAGCTCTCGGCAGGAGGCGCCATGACCCCGCCCGCACCCGCCCGCCGCTCCGCCGCCCGCCTGACCCTGCTCCTCGCCGCCGCCGCCGCGGGCTGCTCGGACTACTCCTTCACCGGCAAAGAGGACCCGAAGGGCAGCGGCGAGGACGAGCCCGCCGACAGCGGGGCCGACACCAGCGCCCCGCCCGACACCGACGCGCCCCCTCCGCCCGATGAAGAGTGCGACGGCATTGACAACAACGGCGACGGCCAGGTCGACGAGGGCTGGCCCGACGTCGACGGCGACGGGGTGGCCGACTGCACCGACGAGGAGTGCGGGCTCGACCGCCCGACCCTGCGCAGCGAGGCCGCCGAGGACTGCGCCGGCTCGACCAGCACCAGCACCCCGCCCGCCGATCCCTGGTCGACCGTGGTCGAGTGGCAGTTCACCGGCGGGGCGGTGTTCAGCACGCCCGCCGTCGGTGACCTCGACCAAGATGGCGTGCCCGAGGTCGTGTTCACCCACGCCGGCGCGGGCAGCCCGCTGCGGGTGGTCGACGGCCGCACCGGCGCCCTGCGCTGGGAGCTGCCCGGGGTCGACAACCAGAGCGGCGTGGCGCTGGGCGACGTCGACGGCGACGGCCTGGGCGACATCATCGCCACCACCGGCTCGTGCTACACCGCGCACGACGTGCTGGCCGTCGATCACACCGGGGCCATCAAGTGGCGGGTCGTCGGCAGCCCGGCCGCCTGCGAGACCTACCCGGTGCTCGTGGACCTCACCGGCGACGGCACCGTCGAGGTCATCGTCAACGAGCACGTGTTTGAGGGCGCGACCGGCCGGCTGCTGGTGACCCTGCCGGTGGGCGCCGACAACTGGGGGGCCCCGGCCGCGGTCGACATGGACGGCGACGGCCTCGCTGAGATCATGCTCGGCAACGACCTCTTCAGGCACGACGGCAGCCTGCTCTTCACCTGCGGGGTGGGCGAGGTGGGCGCCTTCCCCCACCCGGTCAACGCCGACGCCGACCCCGAGGGCGAGATGTTGGTCGCCGGCAACGGTTCGATGACCCTGTGCGACGACGACGGCCGCGAGCTGTGGCGGCGGCCCTACAGCAGCTACGGCGCGCCGCTGGCGATCGCCGACTTCGACGACGACGGCGTGCAAGAGTACGCCTTCGCCAAGACCAGCTCGCTGACGCTGATCCAGGCCGACAACACCACGCTGTGGAGCACCCCGGTCATCGACTACTCGGGCCTGGCCGGCGCGACCTCGTGGGACATCGACCTCGACGGCGTGCCCGAGGTGGTCTACGCCGATGAAGAGGACATCCTCGTCATGGACGGGGCCACTGGGGCGGTGGTGCTGCGCTTTGGCAGCCACGGCTCGGTGACCTTGGCCGAGACCCCGGCGGTGGCCGACGTGGACGGCGACGGCCAGGGCGAGCTGCTCTACGGCAGCAACACCTCGCTGACCGGGCTCACCGTCATCGGCGGGGCCGGCGGCGACTGGCCCTTCGCGCCGACGGTCTACAACCAGTACAGCTACTACGGCGACAACGTCAACGAGGACCTGTCGATCCCGCCCGGCGGCCCCGCGCCTTGGCTCAGCGACGCGAACCTGTTCCGCGGCCAGCCCTCGGCGGTCTTCTTCGAGGCGGGCCTGCCGAACCTGCGGGTCGAGATCACCGACGTCTGCGCCGCGTCCTGCGCCGAGGACGGCGCGGTCGGCGTCGCTGGCCAGGCCTGGAACGACGGCGGCGAAGAGCTGCCCGCCGGCGTCGTGGTCGAGCTCTGGGGTTTCGAGGGCGGGGTCGAGACCTTCCTCGCCCGCGCGGTTCTGCCCGACCCCATCCCTGCCGGGGGCGCCCTGCCCCTCGAGCTCGAGGTCACGGTGGCCCAGGCCCGCGACGGCCTGCGCCTGCAGGGCGACCTCGCCGGCGCGGTCGCCGAGTGCAAAGAGGACGACAACGCCGGCGACTGGACCGGGGCGCTCTGCCCCTAGGGCACAGGCGCGCGGCCTTCACCCCGCGCCCGCCGCCGCACCCGCTGGGGCCACCGCCCAGCGGGGCAGCCGCCCCTCAGCGCCGCCGGCGCAGGCCGACCAGCCCGAGCAGGCCGAGGCCCAGGGCGAGCAGGCCGCCGCGGGGGGCCGGGGCGCCGCTGCAGGCGCAGCCGCTGACCTTGCCGTCGCTGTCCGACACGCCGCCCACCCCGCCGCTGTCGGTGGCGACGCCGTCGTCGGGCTCACCGGCGCCCTCGGCGCCGCCGCTGTCCACGGCCCCGTCGGCGCCGCCGCTGTCCACGGCGCCGTCGGTCCCGTCGGTGGCGCCGCCGTCGGTGGCGCCGCCGTCGGTGGTGCCGCCGTCGGTGGTCCCGCCGTCGGTGGTCCCGCCGTCGCCGCCCGAGCCGGTCTCGGCCCCGGTGGGCTCGCCGATGGCCCAGATCTCCACATCGTCGAGGTTCCAGCCGCAGTACTCGACGTCGCGGTCGGTGGCGCCCATGGTCCAGCGCAGCTGCACGCTGGCCTGGTCATCGGCGTAGGCCGACAGATCGAGCTCTTGCAGCGCCCAGCCGCCGTCGTCGACGGCGAGCGTGTTCTCCCACAGGGTGGTCCAGGTGCGGCCATCGGTCGAGATCGACAGGCTGGCGTTGTCGTACTCCCCCTCTTCGACGCCGAGCCAGCGCCAGAAGCGCAGCTGGGTGCCGACCCGGCCGCTCAGATCGATCGGCAGGGTCGTGAGGTGGGTGGCCCGCAGGTTGCTGTCGTAGTCGCCGGCGAGGTTGTAGCCATAGACCTCGTCGCCGGTGTGGCCGCGGTCGGGGTCGGACGCCCCGGTCGACCCGCCGCGCCCCTCGGGCACGCCCCAGGCCCAGTCGCCGTCGGCGGTCCAGCCCGGGTCGGCGCTCATGTCCCAGCCGACCTGCAGCTGGCGCTCGCCGACCAGCAGCTGCACCGGGACCTCGGCGCTGCCCGC
>JBJONS010000102.1:0-3999 GCA_046051725.1 Pseudomonadota bacterium
GCGGGCGGCGGCGCGGCGGGCGGCGGCGCGGCGGCGGCGCGCGGCGCCGGGGCGGCCGACCAGGCCGGGCTTGGGCTCGGGCCGTCGATGCCCGGCTCGGGCCGCAGCTCACCGGCGAACAGGCTGGCGAAGCTGGCCTCTTCATCGTGCTGGTTCCGCTGCGTGGCCGGCGCGGCGAAGACCTCGACCTGGGCCGCGGCGCTGGCCGGCGCGGCCTCGCCGGTGCGCAGCTCGTGGACCATGGCGGTGATCGCCTCGACGTCGGCGGCGAGGCTGTCGATCACCGCGTCGGTGAACGGCGCGCGCCCCTCGGACACGGCCTTGGCCTTGTCTTCGGTGGAGTGGGTGCGCTGCTCGATCTTGCGGGCCAGCGGCCCCTCGCCGAGGAAGCCCGCCGAGCCCTTCACCGTGTGAAGACCGCGCAGCAGGGCGTTCCAGAGCGGCGCGCGGGCCTCGGGGCTGGCGTTGAGCATCGCGTTGAGCGCGCTCTCGGCCGCCCGCAGCAGCTCGGCCGCCTCTTCGGCGAACGCCTCGACGATCTCGCGGTCTTCCGGTTCCTCAGCCATGCCAGCTCCTCGGCGCCGGGGGTACGGGCTCCCCCGCGCGCGCTCCCCCATCGGCCGGCGGCGGTGGGGGCTGAGGCCGATCTGGTGGAGGGCGCCGGGCCGATCCGCCGCTGGGCGCCCCACGCACAACGGGGAGGGCAGGCCGCGCCCACCCTCCCCGTCAGCCGGTCCCGCGCGCTCAGGCCGCCGCGCGCACCGCGGCACCCTCGTCGCTGAGCGCGGCCAGGGTCCCGGCCATCTCGTCGGTCAGCCCGAGCAGCTCGCGGATCACGCCGCGGATCTGCCCCATGCCCGCCGCGCTGGTCCGCACCGCCTGGTCGATGTTGACCATGGCGTCGGCCACCTGGCTCACGCCCTGGCCCTGCTGGCGGGCCGCGTTGGCGATGAGGCGGCTGGCCTCGACGCTCTGCGAGATGACCCCGCCCAGCTCGCCCATGATCTGCCCGCTGCGCTGGGCCAGACGCTGCCCGTCGTCGACCTTGGCGATGCCGTCCTCGGTCGCGACCACCGCCGCCCCGGTCGCCTCGCGGATGTCGTTGAGAAGCTGGCGGACCTGGCGGGTCGCCTGCTTGCTCTGCTCGGCGAGGTCGCGCATCTCGTTGGCGACCACCGAGAAGGACTTGCCCGACTCGCCGGCCCGCGCCGCCTCGATGCTGGCGTTGAGCGCCAGCAGCTTGCTCTGCTCGGCGATCTCGTTGACCGTGGCGATGATGTCGCCGATCTGCTGGGTGTGGTCGGACAGCGCCAAGATCTTCTCTTGGATGGCCTCGACCCGCTGACGGATGGCCTGCATGCCCGCCACGCTGTGGTCGACCACCTCGGCCCCTTGGGTCGCCGCCTCCATCGAGCGCTCGGCGGCCACGAGCAGGCCCTGGGACTGGTCGAGGGCCTGCTGGCTGGTCTGCCGCAGCTCGCTGAGCGTGCTGGTCACCTCGGCGACCGCCGCCGCCTGGTTGTGGCTGGCCTCGGCCTGGGTCTCGACGCTGGCGCCCATGCTGCTCGCGCTGCCGCGGATCCGGGCCGCGGCCCCGGCCAGCGAGGCGCCCGCGTCGGCCAGCTTGGCGGCCCCGCGGGCCCGCGAGTCGACCACCTGGGCCACCTTGACGACCTGGGTCACCCGGCCCAGGCGGTCGCGCACCGGGGTGTAGCTCGCCTGCAAAAAGAAGCGCTGGCCGTTCTTCGCGACGCGCTCGAACTCGCCGCTGAAGGGCTCGCCGCGGCCGAGGGCCGCCCAGAAGTGGGCGTAGTCCGGCGACCGGGCCTCGGCGGGCAGGACGAAGAGCCGGTGGTGCCGGCCGCGCAGCTCGTCGAGGCGGTAGCCGGTCGCCTCGAGGAAGCGGTCGTTGGCGGCGATGATCTCGCCGGTGGGCGTGAAGTGGATCACCGCGTTGCTCTGGCCGATGGCGGCGACCTGCCCCTCGAGGTCGATCCGGCGCTGCTCTTCGGTGGTGACGTCGGTGACGATCTTCACGACGAGCTCGACCGCGCCGTCGGCGCCGCGCACCGGCATGTAGCTGCCGTGCAGCCAGACCTCGCGGCCGTCGCGGTTCAGGCGCAGCACCGTCGCCGTCGAGGCCAGGCCGGCGCGCAGGCCGGCCCAGTGCGCGGCGTAGGCCGGCGACTGGGCCACCTCTGGCGGGACGAAGATGCTGTGGTGCGCGCCGATCGCCTCGTCGCGGCTGTAGCCCATCAGGCCGAGCATCCGCGGGTTGGCGTCGATGATCGTGCCGTCGGGCCGAAAAACGATCATCGCCAGGGCGGAGGAGAGCGCGTCGATGACCGCGCTGGGGGAGATGGGGACGGAGAGGAGCGTCTGGCTCGGCGTTCCCGACATGGAGCCTCCGAAGGATGGGCCGGGGGAGCCCCCCGGGCGGTGTCAGCGGCAGATCAGCCTCGCGCAGCGCCTCTTCGGCCGGGAGGGCCCGCAGGTGCAGCGGAGCTGCGGGCCCGGCGGACCGCGGCGGCACCACGGCCCGCGGGCCGACCGGCCCCCGCGGCCGAGGGGGAGCCCCCGCCGCGCCGCTGGCCCCCTCATCGGAGGCCTGCGTCGGTTCTTTCGCCGGATCTGTCGCGGATCGAGGCAGCCCCGCGCCCGCAGCGCCCGCCCGGCGGCGACCCGGGGCCCCCACGACAAGAGGCCGGACCCCACCGGGACCGGCCTCTCGGCTGCGCGCGCGGCCTTAGAGCCCGCGGAAGAAGCTCGGGGTCGAGAACAGCGCCTCTGTCCGCAGCAGCAGCGTGTTCTTGTCGACCACCCCCTGCACGCAGACCGAGCGCTCGCCCAGCGTGATCGGCGAGGGGCGCACGCTGACCTGGGCGACCTCGCGCACGTCGACCACGTCCTTGGCCATGATGCCGAGCCGCTGCTTGTCGCGCTCGACGATGAGCACCCAGTGGCTCTCGGCCCCGGTCTGGGTGCCCATAAAGGCCGACAGGTCGTGGATCGAGAGCACCTCGCCCCGGTAGTAGAAGATCCCCGGCACCACCGGCCGGGCGCCGGGGATGGGGCAGAAGCCGCGCAGCACGCGGACCTCGCGCAGGTCCTCGAGCGAGATGGCGTAGTCGGAATTACCGTGCGAGAAGAAGAGCAGACGGACGTGCTGGCCGTCGTCCTCGGCCTGGTCGCGGCGGGCGTAGCGGGCCGCGCGCTGGCTGAGGATGCGGGCCCGCACCTCGGGGTCGGTCGAGGCGCCGTGCCCCGCCGGGCCGGGGGCTTCAGGCGCGGGCGAAGTGCTTGGGGTCATGCGGCTCCCTCACGATGGCGAGCAGGGTCTCGGTGGTGCGCCCGCCCGACAGCGGGGGCTGGGCGTCGGGCGGCAGGGCGGCCAGCGCGGCCTGGGCCCGCACCAGCCGCTGCTGCGCGTAGGCGCCCCGCTGGCCCTGCCGGATGAGCAAGGCGCCCACCAGCAGGTTCGGCACCGCGGCGTCCGGCTGCAGGAAAAGTGCCTGCCGGGCGTGCACCGACGCCACCTCGACCAAGCCCCCCTCGGCGGCCAGCCAGGCGGCGGCGCAGCGCAGGCCCAGATCCATCGGGTGCGCGTCGACGGCGTCGGCGGCGTGGGCGATCGCCTCGTGCAGCTTGCCGGCGCTGGCCATGCCGTAGAGGTGGGCCGCGAGCGCCTCGGGGAGCTCGGGCAGGGGCGCGGCCGGGCTGGGCGCCGGGCAGAGGCCCGCGGCCCGCCGGCCCTGATCGACGGCAGAGAGGGCGTCTTGGGCGACCTGCCCGCGCAGCGCGCTCCACCGCGAGGCGATGGTCGAGGCGGGGCCCGAGCCTGCCTCGACCGCCGGCGGCGGCGCGGGCGGGGCGCCGCGGGGGGCCGCGACGGGCGCCGGACGGGGCGCGGGGGGCGCGGGACGGGCGACGGCCAGGGCCGGGCGGGCAGGCGCCGCCGCCGGTCGGGCCGCCACGGGCGCCGGCGCGGGCGCCGCGGGC
>JBJONS010000103.1:0-6627 GCA_046051725.1 Pseudomonadota bacterium
GTGATCCACTCGGTCAACGGCCGCCCGCTGTCGAGCATGCAGGCCGCCATGGACGCCTACAACACCCTGGGCGCCCAGAGCAGCTTCACCTTCGAGGTCTCGCGCAAGAACGAGCGCCAGAACTTCGACTACGAGATCCGTTGACTCTCCCCTTGTCGGACCGGGGCGAGGCCCGTTGACGCCCGTCGTCAGCCACCGTCGGCCCCCCTGCACCGCCGCAGCACTACGAGGACCCGCACCGATGCACTTCCGCCAGCTCCGCTCCACCGTGCTGTTCGCCGCCCTCGCGACCTCGGCTTGGTCCAGCGCCGCGCTCGCTGCCCCAGAGGTCGACGCGCCCGCGATCGACGCCGAGGGCGACGGATACGCACAAGACGACGAGGCCAAGCCCGACGACGCCAAGCCCGACGAGGCGCCCGCGGCCGCCCCGGCCGGCGACGCCGCGCCAGCGGCAGCCCCTCCCGAGCGGCAGAAGCCGCCTCCGGTGGGCGGCGCGGCGAAGGTGACCATCGACTTCGTCGACATCCAGATGTCCGACCTCGTGAAGTACATGGCCGAGATCACCGGCCGCAACTTCATCCTGACCGAAGAGATCAAGGGCACCGCCACCATCATCAGCCACGAGCCGGTGACGGTCGCCGAGGCCTACGAGGCCTTCCTCTCGGTGCTTGAGGTCAACGGGCTCACGACGGTGACCGTCGGCGGCATCACCAAGGTGGTGTCGACCTCGAACGCCGCGAACAACCCGCTGCGCGTGTACGAGGGTGGCAACATCCCCTACACCGACAACTACGTCACCCAGATCATCCAGCTCGACAACGTGAGCGTCAGCGACATCTCCTCGGTGGTCAAAGAGCTGTCGGGCAAGGGCGCCAAGATCATCGCGTATGCGCCCACCAACACGCTGATCATCACCGACGCGGCGGTCAACATCCGCCGGGTCTACAAGATCATCAGCCAGCTCGACGTGGCCTCGCCGAAGGCCAAGCTCGAGATCATCCCGCTGCGCCACGCGACCGCCGCTGAGCTCGAGAAGGTCGTCGAAGAGCTCTACGGCGGCCAGGGCGGCACCTCGGCCAGCCAGCCGGCCGGCGCCGACAGCAAGGCGAGCAGCAAAAAGCGCCGCAGCACGCCGACCCCAGAGGCCGGCGGCTCGGCCAGCGCGAGCGCGGTGGGCGCCGAGGGCAAGTACATCGAGAAGATCATCAGCGACGAGCGCACCAACTCGCTGCTGATCCTCGCCAACGAAGAGGCCATCGAGGCGGTCAAGCGGCTCATCGAGAAGCTCGACGTCGACGTTGATCCGGCGTCCCGCGCCCAGATCCACGTGGTCTACCTCGAGAACGCCAAGGCCGAAGACGTGAGCCAGGTGCTCTCGAGCTTGGCCAACAACACCACCGGCGGCTCGACCTCGCGAAACAGCCAGAACAACAGCCGCAACCGCCGCAACGGGCAGACCCCGATGCCCCAGGCCGGCGGCGGCAAGCCCAACACCGCCGCCGAGGGCGAGCCCGGAGAGGGCGGCGCGGTGGCCGCGTTTGACTCGGGCCTGCGCATCGCGGCGGACGAGAACACCAACTCGCTGGTCATCATCGCCACCAAAGACCAGTTCGAGATCATCAAGCAGGTCATCACGAACCTCGACATCCGCCGCAAGCAGGTACTGGTCGAGGCGGTCATCCTTGAGCTGAGCACCGACGACGCGGGCAGCTTCGGTATGGGCATCCACGCCGGAAACCCCAACGGCGAGACCACCAACATCTACAGCGCCCAGCTCGGCGCGAGCTCGCTCGGCCTGTCGTCCGACCTGCTGTCTGGCGCGGCGATCGGCGCCTTTGGCCCGAGCATCAGCGTGCCCCTCGGCGGCCTGGGCAGCACGAGCACGACAAGCACCGACTCGAGCTCGACCGCCTCGTCGATCGACATCCCGGCCTTTGGCGTCGTGCTCAACGCGCTGCAAACCAGCTCTTCGGTGAACATCGTCAGCACCCCCTCGGTGACGACGCTCGACAACGAAGAGGCCAAGATCATCGTCGGCCGCAACGTCCCCTTCCCGGTCGGCCAGAGCCAGACGAGCTTTGGTGTGCCGATCATCAACTTCCAGCGCGAAGACGTCGCCATCACGCTCAAGGTCACGCCCCAGATCAACGAGTCGAACTTCGTCACCCTCGAGGTCTTCTTGGAGGTGCAGGACATCGAAGGCGACATCGCAGCGGCGGGCGCGGGCGGCCCGACCACCTCGAAGCGCAGCGTCGAGAACGTCGTGCTGGTCAAGGACAACCAGACCATCGTCATCGGCGGCCTCATCTCGACCACCCAGACCGAGACCGAGACAAAGATCCCGATCCTGGGCGACATCCCGGTGCTCGGCGTGCTCTTCCGCGGCAAGTCCAAGCAGGCGCGGAAGACCAACATGCTTGTCTTCCTCACGCCGCACATCATCGACGACCCGGCCGACTACGAGGAGATCTACCGGGTCAAGATCGCGCAGCGGAAGGAGTTCATCCGGCGCTTCTACGGCAAGAGCCGCGAGAACCAAGAGCAAGAGCTGATGGAGCTGCTCTCCTACTCGATGAACCAGATCGACCAGCCGAGCCACTACCGGGGGAGCACCGATAGCCCGAGCCGGTACGAGGTCATCGGCGAGCAGGCCCCGGCCACCCCCACGCCGACCCCTGAGCAGCCCGCCCCGGCGCCAGCGCCCTAAACCCTCGGACCGTTCCCCTCCCTCGCGCGCTCGGCCTCTCCGGAGCCCCTATGCCCATCCGTCGAGATCCCATCGCCTCCCTCCTGCGCAACCATGGCGTCCCGCCGACGGTCATCGCCGCCGCGCAGGAGCAGGCGCAGCGCGGCGACGCCGACCTCGTCGACGGCCTCGCCGCCATGCCCGGCGTCGACCGCACCGCCCTCTCCCGGGCGATCGCCGACCAGCATGGCCTCGAGTACCTTGAGACCATCGATCTGGAGCGCGTGGACGTCGATCTGGTGCGCCGCATCAGCCTGGGCCTCGCCCGCGACCAGGGCGTGCTGCCGCTCTGGATCGAAGACGAGGTGCTGCACGTCGCGATCGGCGGCCCGCGCTCCCTGCCTGGGCTCGACGACCTGCGGGTGCTGTTCGGCCGGCCGGTCCACGGCTGGATGGTCAACCCCGAGACCCTCAAGGACGTGACCAACAAGGCCTTCGACAAGGCCACGCGCTCGGCCAGCGAGGTCATGGAGGAGATCAACGAGGACGTCGGCACCCAAGAGAGCCCCAACGATCTGAAGCTGGCCGAGGACCTGATCGACGACCCCAACCAGGCGCCGATCATCCGCTTCGTCAACTCGCTGTTCTCCGAGTCGATCAAGAAGCGGGCGAGCGACATCCACATCGAGCCCTTCGAGAAAGAGCTCTCTGTGCGCTTCCGCATCGACGGCGTGCTCTACGAAGAGGTCAAGCCCCCGGCCCGCCTCCAAGCGTCGATCGTCAGCCGCATCAAGATCATGGCCGGCCTGAACATCGCCGAGAAGCGCATCCCCCAAGACGGCCGCATCCGCACCCGCATGGCCGGCCGCGAGATCGACGTGCGTGTCAGCTCGATGCCCGTGCGCCACGGCGAGCGGGTGGTCATGCGCTTGCTCGAGAAGGGCAACGTCTTCGACCTGACCCGCGTGGGTATGAACGACGACATCGCGACCCGCTTCCGCAAGCTCATCCACATGCCGCACGGCATCATCCTGGTCTGCGGTCCGACCGGCTCGGGCAAGACCACCACGCTCTACTCGGCCCTCGCCGAGATCAACTCGCCCGACAAGAACATCCTCACCATCGAGGATCCCATCGAGTACGAGATGCGGGGCATCGGCCAGACCCAGGTCAACCCGAAGATCGATCTGACCTTCGCGAGCGTGCTGCGCGCCCACCTGCGCCAGGACCCCGACGTCATCCTCGTCGGCGAGACCCGCGACCGCGAGACCGCCGCGAACGCGATCCAGGCCTCGCTGACCGGTCACTTGGTGTTCTCGACCATCCACACCAACGACTCGCCGACGGCGTTCACCCGCCTCATCGACATGGGCATCGAGCCCTTCCTCGTGTCGAGCTCGCTGGTCGCCATCCTCGCCCAGCGCCTCGCCCGCCGGCTCTGCCCCGACTGCAAAGAGGCCTACACCCCCACCGATGAAGAGCTGCGCGAGGTCGGCATCCCGCGCCACCGGCTCACCAACGGCATGCTCTGGCGGGCCAAGGGCTGCCCGAACTGCAACAGCAAGGGCTACCGCGGCCGCTCGGGCATCTACGAGCTGCTCATCGTCAGCGACGCCATTCGCAACAAGGTCAACGCCGGCGCCGACGCGGGGGCCATCAAGAAGCTGGCCATCGCCGAGGGCATGCGAACCCTGCGCGATGACGGGATCGACAAGGCCATCGCCGGGCAGACCAGCCTCGATGAGGTCTTGCGGGTGACGAAGGAAGAGTCTGTCTAAGGGCGTAGGCGGAGCAGCGGAGAGACCCGGGGCGGGGCCCAGGGAGAGAGGGGAGCAGGCACATGGCGGTCTACGAGTACAAGGGCATCGACGGCGCGGGGAAGGCGGTGAAGGGCGTCATCGACGCCGAGTCGCCGAAGTCCGCGCGCGCGAAGCTCCGCCGGCAGTCGCTGTTCCCGACCGAGATCTGGGAGCAGGTCCAGGGCAAGGCCACCCAGGGCAGCGGCCTCAACGTCCAGGTCGACTTCTCCAAATACTTTCAGTCGGTCAGCGCGCAAGACATCGCCACCCTCACGAGCCAGCTCTCCACCCTGGTCGGCGCGGGCATCCCGATGGTCGAGGCCCTCTCGGCGCTGATCGAGCAGGTCGAGAACCCCGCGCTCAAGCCTGTCCTCGTCAAGATCCGCGAAGACGTCAACCAGGGCGACGCGCTGGCGGTCGCCATGCGCAAGCACCCCAAGGTCTTCAACAACCTGTTTGTCAGCATGATCGGCGCCGGCGAGGCCTCGGGCGCGCTCGAGACGGTGCTCAAGCGCCTCACCTCGTACACCGAGGCCACCGTGCGGCTGCGCGACAAGCTGCGCAGCGCGATGATGTACCCCGCGCTGATGGGCCTCGTCTCGGCCGGCATCGTCGTCGGCCTCTTCGTCGGGGTCATCCCGAAGATCCGCCGGATCTTCGAGAGTTTTGACTCCGCGCTGCCCTTGCCCACCCGCATCGTCCTCGGCATCTCGGACGGCCTGCAGGCCTACTGGATCCCCATCCTGGTGCTCATCGCGGCCGGCGTCTACGGCGGCCGCCGCTACCTCGCGACCCCCAAGGGCCGCCGCAAGTGGCACGAGGTGCAGCTTCGGCTGCCGATCTTCGGCAAGATCAGCCGGATGGTGGCGGTCTCGCGCTTCTGCCGCACCATGTCCACCCTGCTCGACTCGGGCGTGCCGATCCTCACCGCCGTGTCGATCGTCAAGGCGGTCGTCGACAACGACGTCATCGCCGAGGCGGTCGAGAACGCCGGAAAGAACATCCGCGAGGGCCAGAGCATCGCCATCCCGCTCAAAGAGTCCGGCCAGTTCCCGCCGCTGGTCACCCACATGATCGCGATCGGCGAGAAGACCGGCGATCTCGAGCCCATGCTCAGCAAGGTCGCCGACGCCTATGACGAGCAGGTCGAGAACATGGTGGGCGCGCTCACCAGCCTGCTTGAGCCGCTGATGATCCTCACGATGGGCGGGGTCGTGACCCTCGTCGCCCTCTCCATCCTCCTGCCCATGATGGAGATGTCGTCGATGGCCCGCTGAGGCCCGGCGCTCCCCTCCCCTCCTCCCTCGATCACCCAAGGAGAAGCCCATGACCCGTGCAACGCTGCTCGCCCGTCACGCCGCCGCCCGCCGCCTGCGCGCGGAGCGCGGCCTCACCCTCGTCGAGATCATGGTCGTCATCGCCATCCTCGGCACGCTCATGACCATCGTGACGGTGAACGTCTTTGGCCAGCTCAGCTCGGCCAACGTCGACAACACCGTGCTGCAGATGAAGAAGGTCGGCTCCGACCTCGACATGTACGCGGCCAAGCACAAGGGCAAGTACCCGAGCACCGCCGAGGGCCTGGGCGCGGCGAGCAAGTACTTCGCCGACAACAAGGTCCCCACCGACGCTTGGGGCAACGACTTCCAGTACTTCGCCCCGGCCACCAACTGCCAGAAGGCCTACGAGCTGGTCAGCTACGGCGCCGACGGCCAGCAGGGCGGTGAGGACTACGACGCCGACATCTCGAGCTGCAACCCCGAAGGCAACCCCGAGTAGACGATGACCCGTGGGGGCAAGATCGTTCGGGTCGTGCTTTTGGTGCTTGCCATACCAGCGCTCGCCTGCGGTGCGCTGCTGATATGGGTCAGAACGACGATGGTCATCTGTCACCCAAACTCCGACTCCGCCGTCCTGCAGATGAAGAAGGTCAGCTCTGACCTCGACATGTACGCGGCCAAGCACAGGGGCCAGTACCCGAGCAGCGCCGAGGGCCTGGCCGCGGCGAGCAAGTACTTCCCCGACAACAAGGTCCCCACCGACGCCTGGGGCAATGACTTCCAGTACTTCGCCCCGGCCACGACCTGCCAGAAGGCCTATGAGCTGGTCAGCTACGGCGCCGACGGCCAGCAGGGCGGTGAG
>JBJONS010000104.1:0-5778 GCA_046051725.1 Pseudomonadota bacterium
GCCGGCCGGCTGCGCCGCCCGCTGGCCGGCGCGCGCGGGGGCCACCGTGCGCTGGCGGCAGCTCGCCCCAAAAACAGGCGCGCCCCCCGGCAGCCCAGGAGGCGCGCCGCGCCAGCCCCGCGCCCGATCAGCGGAAGTTGCGCACGGTCTCGACGGTGTGGCGGTCGGGATCGCCAAAGGTGATCGAGAAGGTCCAGTCGTCGGGGCCCAGCTCGCCGATCGACGCGGTGGCCTGCACATAGCTGCCCGGCGCGATCTCCATCGTGGTGACCGTGCCGTCGCTGCCGCCGGCCCAGCCCATGCCCTCGCCCCGCGAGCTGAGCACCGAGCCGCCCGAGATCACCATCCCGCCGTCGAGGCTGACGGTCAGCGGCGCATCACAGGGGTTGACGATGGCGCCGCCGAGCCAGACCTCGCCGATCGCGCAGGCGTCGGTGCAGGGCCGGCCGCTGCTGTCGATGATGTGCAGCTGGTAGTCGAGGGCGTCCGCGCAGCTGACCGCCAGGTCGGGCTCCCAGACCGGGGTCGGGCTCACGTCGCCGTCGCCGCCGTCCCACCCGTCGTCGCTGGCGCCGTCGCCGCTGCCCGAGCCGCCCCCGGTGGTTCCGCCGCCCTCGTCGAGACCACCGTCGGTGGCACCATCTCCGCCGTCGACGCCCTCTCCGCCCCCCTCGGCGCCGTCCGCGCCGTCGGCGCCGTCCGCGCCGTCCGCGCCATCTCCGCCGTCCCCAGCGCCGCCGTCGTAGAAGCCGCCGTCATCGCCGCCCGCCGACGGCTGCTCTTTGTCGCCGCAGGCCGCGGCGAGGCTGAGCACCAGCCCCGCGCCCACCAGCCAGACCACCGCCGCCACGCCCTCGCCCTGCGCCATCTGCCCCTCCCCGGCGGAGCCCTGCGGGGCCCGCGCGCCGCGGCCATCCTGCCGCGCCCTCCGGCCGCCCGCCACCCGGCCGCGCGTTGACAAGAACAGCACAGGACGGCGCCCGGGGCGGCCCAGCCTGGGGTAGCGTGCGCCCGTTTGGAGGACTGTTGCGCCCATCGATCTCCCGCCGCGCCGCCGCGCCCCTGCGCCTCGCCGCCCTCGGCCTCGCCGCCGCCCTGCCCCTCTCCACCGCCGCCGCCGGCGAGGGCATGTGGCTGCCCGAGCAGCTGCCCCGCCTCGCGCCCGAGCTGCGCGCCGCCGGCATCACCCTCGACCCCGCCAACCTCGCCGACCCGAGCAAAGCACCGCTGAACGCGATCATCTCGCTCAACGGCTACTGCTCGGCGAGCTTCCTGAGCGCAGATGGCCTGGTCGGCACCAACCACCACTGCGTGTCTGAGCTGCTCGGCTACAACAGCGACGAGGCGCGCAACCTCGCCCGTGACGGCTATGTGGCGCGGTCGCGCGACCAAGAGCTCTGGGGCGGTCCGGGGGTCGAGGTCTACATCGTCGACCAGATCACCGACGTCACCGCGCAGATGGGCGCCGGCGTCAAGAAGAGCACCAAAGACCTCGACCGCACCAAGATCACCCGGCGCAACGAGGCGGCCCTGCTCAAGGCCTGCGAGGCGCCGCCCGCCGGCCACGACAAGCCGACCCACCGCTGCCGGGTGGTCGCCTTTGACGGCGGCGGCAGCTACCGCTTGATCCGCAGCCAGATCTTCCGCGACGTGCGCCTCGCCTACGCCCCGCCCGAGAGCGTGGGCAGCTACGGCGGCGAGATCGACAACTGGATGTGGCCGCGCCACGCCGGCGACTTTGCCCTGCTGCGCGTCTATGTCGGCAAGGACGGCAAGCCGGCGGCCCACAGCGCCGACAACGTGCCCTACCGCCCGCCCCACCACCTCAAGGTCGCCAAAGAGCCCGTGCGCGACGGCGATCCCGTGCTGGTGGCCGGCTACCCGGGCGGCACGAGCCGCTACGCCAGCGCCAGCGCGCTGCAGCACGCCCGCGACCAGGTCTACCCGGCCAAGATCGCCCTGTTCGACACGATGATCGCCCTGCTGCGGGCCGAGGCCAAGGCCAGCGAGGCCGCGGCCGGCCGGCTCAACGGCAGCATCGACAGCCTGGGCAACGGCCAAAAGAACGCCCAGGGCATGCTCGACAACATGCGCACCAGCGATGTGGTCGGCGACAAGAAGAAGATCGAGGCCGAGGTGCGGGCCTGGGTGGCGGCCGACAAGGCCCGCGCCAAGCGCTACGGCCCGGCCTTCGCCGAGCGCGACCGCCTCGAGGCCGAGGCCCGCGCCGACTGGGAGGCCGAGTACCTGCTCGGCTGGCTGCTGCGCAGCTCGGACCTGCTCGAGCTCGCCCACCAGGCGGTGCGCCTCGCCGACGAGCGCAAGAAGCCCGAGGGCGACCGCGCGCCGGGCTACCGCGCCCGCGACGAGGATCGCCTGCGCCAGCGCAGCGACCGCCTCGACAAGACCCTGTGGCTGCCCGCCGACCGGGCCCTGATGGCCGAGCTGCTGCCGCGGGTGGTCAAGCTCGAGGGCGGCTCGTCGGCGCCGGCGGTCGACGCCTTCGTCGCCAGCTTTGGTGGGGTCGAGGGCACCCTCAACGCCCTGTTCACCACCCCGAAGCTCGCCGACGCGGCGGCCCGCCGGGCCCTGCTCGAGGCCGAGGCCGGCGCGCTGGCCGCCTCGACCGACCCCTACGTGGTGCTGGCCCGGGCGCTCGAGCAGCGCCTCGCGCCGATCCGGGCGGCCGACGAGCTGCGCCAGGGCGCCGCGCTGCGCACCGACCCGCTGATCATGGAGGCCACCCGCCTCGCCGCGGGCCGCGAGCTCTACCCCGACGCGAACAACACCCTGCGCATCACCTTCGGCGAGGTCGAGGGCTACGCGCCGCGCGACGGCGTCTGGCACCTGCCCCGCACCACCGTGCCTGGCGTCGTGGCCAAGGCCGGGGCTTGGCCCTTTGACGCGCCGGCCCGCCTGCTTGAGGCGGCGCCGGCGGCCTCCCAGAGCCGCTTCGCTGACGATGGCGTGCTGCCCGTCAACTTCCTCAGCTCGCTCGACACCACGGGGGGGAACTCGGGCTCGGCCACGCTCAACAAGAACGGTGAGCTGGTGGGCTTCCTCTTCGACGGCAACTATGAGAGCATGAGCGCCGACTGGCTGTTCGCCCCCGCGGTCACCCGCAGCATCCATGTAGACGTCCGCTATCTGCTGTGGATGCTTGAAGACGTCGAGAAGGCACCCGCCCTCGTCGCCGAGCTCGGGTTCCCGCAGCCCTGATCGATCTGAGCCCCTGCCGACATGCTGCCGGCGACCGCGCGGACCCATCCCCGCGCCCGCGCCCCCCGGCGGCCCCCTCCTCACCTCGGAGCGCCCCATGATGCGTACCCACCTGCCCCTGTCTCTCCTGCTGGTCCTCGCCGCCTGCGAGCCCGTCACCCCCAAGGTCGAGGGCGGCATCTCGACCGGTGACGGCGGCCTCGACATCGGCGCCGATGACGACACCGGCGGCGCGACCGACGGCGCCGACGGCGCCGACGGCTCCACCGACGGCGGCGTCGATGGCACCACCGACGGCGGCACGGACGGCACCACCGACGGCGGCACCGACGGCACCACCGACGGCGGCGGCACCGACGGCACCACCGACGGCGGCGGCACGGGCGACGGCGGCGGCACGGGCGGCACCGGCGACGGCGGCGGCACGGGCGGCACCGGCGACGGCGGCACCACCGACGCCTACCCCCGCACCTGGGACGGCGTCCGCACCATCGAGTTCCCCGGCTACTGCGAAGAGAGCTTCGGCGAGCTCGGCACCGAGGTCACCCGCGAGGCCGACTGGTCGTGGATGATCGACGCCTGCGGCGACTGCACCGAGACCTACGTGCTCGAGGTCGACACCGACTCGATCTGCGACGGGACCGTGCCGGTGGCCACCGAGACCTACCGCGGCGTGATCTACGACGGCCGCGGCGCGACCATCGTGGCCTTCTACGAAGACCGCGGCGAGATCGTGGCCTATGAGTACGCCACCGCCAGCTGGGACGGCAGCGTGCTGAGCTACGAGACCGAGGGCAGCTACAGCGGCTACGACTACCTCCTCACCGGCGAAGCCGTCATCGAGTGAGCAGCCCGGTCACCGGCCCGCCGCGTCATCGCCACGCGGCGTCACCGGCCCGCCCCGTCATCGGCCCGCCTTGGGCTATCCTCGGCCGATGACGCGCCGCCTCGCCCCGCCCACCCTCGCCCTGCTGCTCGGCTGCGGGGCCGCACCAAAGCCCGCCGCTCCCACCCCGGACGAGGCGGGGCCCAGCGCAGACGACGGGGGAACGGTCGACGGCGGCGGCGGCGGTGAAGGCAGCGCCGACGGCGCGACCGACAGCGGCGGGGTCGACAGCGGCGGCGCGGTCGCGCCCGCGGGCGGCCCGGTGGTCGTGCTCGTGATCGGCGACGGCATGGGCCTCGAGCACGTCGCCGCCGCCGGTCTCTACGTGGCCGGGCGCCGCGACGGGGCCTTCCTGCACGGCGCGCCCGCCTTCGCCCGGGTCCGCACCGCCTCGCGCACCGGCACGACCGACTCGGCGGCGGCGGCGACCACGCTGGGCGCGGGGGTCAAGACCACCAACGGCGCGCTCGGCCTGAGCCCCGAAGGCGAAGAGCTGGTCGGCATCGTCGACGTGGCGCGCGGGCTCGGCATGGCGACGGGGGTGGTGACCACCGACACGCTGACCGGCGCGACGCCCTCGGCCTTCTTGGTGCACGTCGACAGCCGCGGAGACACCGCCGCCATCGCCGATCAGCTCGCGGCCCGGCTGCCCGACGTGCTGCTCGGGGGCGGCGCCACCGACCTGCTCAGCCGGGTCGATCCGGTGGCGGCCCAGGTCGTCATCGACGCCGCCGGGCTCAGCGCCGCGGCGGTCGACGCCCGGCCGCTGGTGGGCCTCTTCGCCACCGGCGCGATGCCGTTCGCGGTCGACGACGCGGGCGCCGGCCCGCGGCTCGAGGCCATGGCCACCACGGCCCTCGACCGCCTGATCGCCGACCCCGAGGGCGCCTTGCTGGTGGTCGAGGGCGCGCGCATCGATCACGCGAGCCACCTCAACCTCGAAGAGCTGGCGGTGCCCGAGGCGGCGGCCCTCGACGCCACGGTGGCCGCGCTGCACGCCCGCCTCGAGGCCAGCGGCCGGGCCTACGCGCTGGTGGTGACCGCCGACCACGAGTGCGGCGGCCTGCAGATCCTCGAAGACAGCGCCCCTGGCGAGATCCCGCTGACGAGCTGGCGGCACCTCGACCACACCAACGCCGAGGTCGGGGCCTGGGCCTGGGGGCTCGCCGCGCCGGCCCTGGCCGGGCGCGTCGTCGACAACACCGCCGTCTGGGCCGCCCTGCACGAGGCGCTCACCGGGACGCCCACGCCGGCCCCCGACCCCGGCCGCCTCGCCGACGGCTGGCTCGAGGACCTCGGCGCGCCGGTCAGCCTGCAGGCCCACGAGACCGACTTCGGGGTCGGCTACAACCAGCTCGACGGGCTGCGCCTGACCGCCGACGCGACCGGCCTCTGGATCGGCCTCGACGGCGTGATCGACGACCGCGCCAACGCAGTGGTGGTCTGGATCGACCGCGACTTCGGGGCGGGCACCGGGGCGGGCGCCGGGCTGCGCCTGACCGACGCCAGCGCCGGCCTCGACAGCGCGCTGGGCCGCGGGGCCCGGGTGGTCGATCTGCCCGGCCTCGGTTTTGACGCGGCGGTGGGCAGAGTCGACGGCACCGAGCTGCGCCTCGGCAGCAGCAGCGGCGCGGCCGGCGCACGCCTCGTCGCCCCGCCCGACGGCGATCCCG
>JBJONS010000105.1:0-14062 GCA_046051725.1 Pseudomonadota bacterium
ACCCGCCCCCGCCGCCGCCCGCCCGCTGGTCGACCGCCGCGCCGGCGCCCCCTGCCTCGGCCCGGGCCGCCGCGCCCCGCGTCCACCCGCCCACGGTCTACGCCGAGCTGGCCGCCGCCGACACATCGGCGCCGCAGCGCGGTCCGGCCGCCGCGCACCCGTCCCCGGCCCCGCGGGCCAGCGCCCCGCCCCCGCCGCCGGCCCGCGTCCCCCGCGCGCTGATCGGCGCCGCCGCCCTCGCGCTGGCCGCCGCGTCCGCGGTCGCCCTCCGCCCGCCCGCGACCGAGACCGTCGCCCACGCCGAGCCGGCGCCCGAGGCCACCCTCCTCCCCGACCCGCCGGCGCGCGGGGGCGCGCCCCCGGTCCACGACGAGCCCCTCCCGCCGACCGCCGAGCCTGCGCCCGAGCGTCGCCCCAGCCCGAGCCCGCGCCGCCGAGCCCCGCGCCGGCCCCGGTCGAGGCCCCGCAGCCGGTCGAGGCCCCGCAGGCGGTCGAGGCGCGCCCGGCCTCCCCCGCGCCGGCCGACGACGGGCCCATCACCGTGCCGGTCCGCTTCACCTCGACCCCGGCCGGGGCGCTGGTGGCGGTGGATGACGCCGGCGTCGGCGCCTCCCCGACCCCGGCCCTCCCGCTGGCGCCGGGCCGCCACCGCATCCGCATGGTGCTCGACGGCCAGGTCTGCGCCGGCGACGTCAAGATCAGCGCGATCGGCGCCGCGACCGTCCACTGCGACCTGCCCACCGGGACCCTGTCCCGCGGCCGCTGAGCCGCCCACCCCGAGGTGCCCATGTCACCGTGCGCGCGCGCGCTCACCCTCGCCGCCCTGCTCCTGCCCGGCCTCGCCGCCGCCGCTCCCTGCCCCCCGCTCGGTGAGAGCGCCGCGGGCCTGCGCGCGGCGGCCACGGGCGGCCCGCTGTCCGCCGGACCGGCCCACCTCGCCGCGGCCGAGGCGGCCCTCGGCTGCGCTGCGCAGGTCGATCCCGACGTGCTGGCGGACCTTTTCGAGGCCCAGGCCGCCTACCTCCAGCTGATCGAGGCCACCGAAGAGGCCCAGCTCGCGCAGGCCAGCGCCGCGCGCCTCCGCGGCGAGGCGCCGGCCGACACCGACGCGCCCATGGGCGCCCTGCGGCTGGCGGTGGGCGCGCCCGCGCCGCAGCTCAACGGCGCCGCGGGGCAGCCCGACCAGCCCCTGGCCTCCGGCTTCTACGCCGTCGTGGTCGAGGCGCCGGGCGGGCGGACGGCCCAGCTGCTGGCCTTGTGGCCGGGCGAAGAGCTGCACATCAGCTCCGCTGGCGCCGTGGAGGCCCGGCCCGCCGCGGCCGCCCCCGCGGTCGCCGCGGCGCCCCCCGCCGAACCCAGCGCTCCGGCGCCGCGGCTCGACCCCGCGCCCGCCCCGCTGCCCCCGCCGCTGCCCGCCCCGGACCTCCGCCGGCCGGGCCAGGCCCGCCCTTGGTTCCTCGCCGCCGGGGGCGCGGCGGCCGCGGCCGCGGTGACCGCGACCATCGCCCGGGCGCAGATCGGCGCCGCCGCCGGCGCGACCGCCCAGGGCGAGGTGGACCGGGCCCGGCGCGTGCAGCTCGCGACGGGGATCAGCAGCTACGCGCTGATGGCGACGACCGGGGGCCTGGTGGTGGTCGGCCTGCGGCGCTGAGCCAGGCCGGGCCGCGGGTGGATAGGCGCCCACCCCTGGGAGCCGCCGATGACCGACCCCTCCACCGCCCCGGCGGCCCGCCTCCCGGCGCTCACGCTGAGCATGTTCCTGCTGAGCTTCGGCCTGGTGCTGTTCGAGCTCCTGCTCACCCGCCTGTTTGGCGTGGTGCTGTTCGCCCAGTTCGCCCACCTCGCCCTGGCCCTCGCGCTGCTCGGGATCAGCGTCGGCGCCATCGCCCAGCACCTCTGGCCGCGGCTGGTGCCCGCCGAGGGTCTCGAGCGGCGCATGGCCGTGATCACCCTGCTGCAGGGCATCGCCACCCTGCTGGCCGTGCTGGCCACCCTCTGGTTCCCGGTCACCGATCAGTTCGCCGAGCCGCCCAGCACCTACCAAGAGCGGTCGACCATCAAGGACGACCTGCTCGACCCGGTCTGGTTCGCGGCGCTGCTGCCGGTGCTCGCGGCGCCCTTCGCGCTGGCCGGGCTGGGCTTCGCCGGCGTCTTCTCCCGCTGCACGCAGCACATCGGGCGGCTGTACGGGGCCGACCTCATCGGCGGCGCGGCCGGCGCGGTGGCCTTCCTGCCCCTGCTCGCGGTCTGGTCGGCGCCCGACGCGGTCTTCGTGGTCAGCCTCGGCGCGGCGGCCGCCAGCGCCGCCCTCGCCGGCCCCGGGCGGCTGCGGCTCGGGGCGGTGGCCTTGGGTGTCGCCTCGCTCGGGGCCCTGGCGGTCGGCCCGCTGCAGCTCGGCGGGCGCTCCGAGCTGCTCCGCGTGCGCTACGCCGCCGGCTACGACGAGCGGAACATCACCTACACCGAGTGGACCCCGCTGACCCGGGTCAGCGTGCACGAGGGCGATCGCGGCATCCACATGCTGCTCGACAACACGAGCGCCAGCCAGGTCTTTCGCACCGCCGCCGAGCGGGAGGACCTCGCCCGCCAAGCGAACCGCAGCCTCGTGTACCGGCTGCACGCCGGCGACGAGGGCTGCCGGGTCGCGGTGCTCGCGGCCAGCGCCGGCCCCGAGGTCAGCATCGCCCAGGCGCTGGGGTGGTCGCAGATCGACGCCATCGACATCGCCGGCGGGGTGATGCACACCGTCGCCGAGCGCTTCGCCCACCTGCCGACCAACCCCTACACCCAGCCCGGCGTGCGGATGGTCGAGAGCGACGGCCGGGCCGCGATCCTCCACGCCACCGCTCCGTACTGCATCATCCAGATGGTCCACGCGAACCTCTGGAGCAGCGCCGGCCTCGTGAGCAACGCCTGGTCCCCCTCCCTGCTCGAGACCCAAGAGGCCTGGGAGACCTACCTCGAGCGCCTGAGCCCCGACGGCACCATCTCCTTCGGCCGGGGGAGCGAGACGCCGGCGATCGCCCGGGCCGCCGCCGCCGCGCTGCGGGCCCGCGGCGTGACCGAGCCCTGGCGCCACATGGTGTACCTGACCGGCGCGAACACCGTGCTGCTCGTCAAAGCGCGTCCCTGGACCACCGACGAGGTCGCCCGCGTGCGCGCGCTGGCCCAAGGCTACAGCAAGGCAGAGCTGCGCCTCGACCCGACCGTCGCCCCCGACGCGGCGACCACCCGCGCGCTGCTCACCGGCGCGGTCATGACCGACGACCGGCCCTACCTCGACGACCCCGGGCTGATCGTCAACGAGCTGCGCGCCGCGGCGAAGACCGTCGGCGACGAGCGCGCGCCGCTGGCCGCGGTCTACACCTCGATCGTCATCCAGTTCGGCTTCGCCTTGCTCGCCGGCCTCGTGTTCATCGGCCTGCCGCTGCTGCGCCGGGGCGAGACCGCCGGCCTGCAGCGGGCCGGGGTGGGCGTGCTCTACGTGGCGGGCCTCGGCTACGGCTACCTCGCGGTCGAGACGGTCCTCATCCACGAGCTGGTGCTCTTCGTCGGCCACCCGACCTATGCCGTCACCATCGTCATCCTCGCCATGCTGCTGATGAGCGGCATCGGCAGCGAGCTGGCCGGCCGGGTCGCCGACCGCCACCCCGATGGCGTGGTGCTGCGCCTGCGCCTCGTGCTCGCGGCGGTGCTCGGCCTCGGCCTCGTCCAGGCCACCGTCGTGCCGCCGCTCCTGACCGCCGTGGCCCAGGGCCTCCCCCTGCCCTGGCGCCTCGCCCTGACCGGCCTGTCGCTCGCGCCGCTCGGCCTGCTGATGGGCGCGCCCTTCCCGCTGGCGCTGCGGGCGCTGCGGGCCGACGCGGCGCCGCTGGTCCCCTGGGCCTGGGCGATCAACGGCTGGATGAGCGTCATCGCCAGCCTCGCCACGGTCACGATCAGCCGGATGTACGGCTACTCCGCGGCCTTTGGCGTGGCGATGCTCGCGTACCTGCTCGCCCTGATCACCGCGGGGGCCCTCCCGACGATCCGCCCGCGGTCGACCAGCTGAGCCTCAGCGGGCCGCGAGGGCCTGGTCGTGGGCGGCGGCCCGCGCGCCGCGCAGGCGCTCGGCGAGGGGGCCCTCGGCCACCCGCCCGGCGGCCGCCACGATCTGCAGCCGGAGGGCGCCCCGCCGGGTCGGCACCAGCAGCGCGCCGACGTCCCGCTGCAGGGCGCTGAGGCGCGCGGGCAGCCCGACCGCCGGACCCGGGGGGAGCACGGCGCACAAGGCCTGATCCCGCACGCGGGCCACGGCCGCCTCGGGCAGGTGCGCCCCGAGGCGCTGGCCCAGGGCCACGACGGCGGCGTCGAGGCCGTCATCGCCGTGCCGCTCGAGCAGCTCGTCGCCGCCGAGCAGCTCGACCCACACCACCACCCCGCTGCTGGGGTGGGCCTGCGCCTCGAGCGCCCGGCGGTTGAGCAGGCGGGTGACCGGATCAATCCGGGCCGCCTCTTGCGCCCGGCGCAGCAGCTCTTGGTGGGCCATCGCCCGCCCGACCCGGCTGGTGAAGGCCTCGACCTCAAAGGGCTTGGGCAAAAAGTCGTCGGCGCCGGCCTTGAGCAGCCGCGCCAGCATGTGGGCCTCATCGGCCGTCGACAGCCCGATGATGACCAGCTCGGCCGGCCCGCGCTGCCGGCGCACCGTCCGGGTCAGCGCGGCGCCGTCCATGCCCGGCATGTAGAAGTCGGTCAACATCAGGCAGATCTCGGGGTGGGCCGCCAGGGTCTGCACGGCCTCTTCGCCGCTGGCGACCTCGTGCACCGGGTGGCCCAGCCGCCGCAGCAGCGCGCCGATCTTGCGCCGCAGCGGCGCCGAGTCGTCGACCACGAGCGCCGGCTGCCGGGCCGCGGCGTCGATCCGGCGCACCACCGCGAGGATCTGGCCGATGTCCTCGGGCCCCTCTTTGATGATGTAGTCGACGATCGCGAGGTTGATGAGCCGGCTGCGGGTGCGCTCATCGAGGCTGCTGGTGAACACCACCGTCGGCACCCCCGCCGCGAGCAGGGCGTCGACCGCCGCCCCGTCCTCGGCGTCGCCGAGCTTGAGGTTGCTCACCGCGAGGCGGAAGCGGCCCGGCGTGGCCAGGGCCTCGTCGAGCCCCGCCCGGTCGGCCACCACGTCGACCTCGGCGTTGAGCTCGTCCTGCAGCCGCTGCTTCATCACGCGGAGCAGCGCGCGGCTGTTGTCGATGAGGAGGATGGTGTTGCCCACGGTGCCCTCGGTGCTGGGGAGTCCCGCGGACATCGGCACCGGTGGGCTCCGACTAAACCCGGAGACCGAGGGCCTCGGGACGCTCGCCGCTGCGGAGGAAGCCGCGGATCCAGGGGATGCCCGGCCGCGGCCGATCCGGCCGCGGGCTGTGGTCGGTCTCGACGAAGAGCACCAGCGCGTCGGGGTGCCGCTCGGCGAACAGGTTGACGTTGGACGGCTCGTTGTCGATGAACAGCACCGGGGGACCGACCAGCTCGACCTCGCGCAGGGCCTCGCCTTTGAACGCCGTGTCCTCGGTCTGCATGTCGGGCTTCATCAGCAGGCGGGTGCCGGGCCGCGCGAAGGGGAAGCCGGCGCGGACCAGCGCCGCCTCGGTGCCCGCCCGCATCTCTTCATGGCGGCCGGTCAGGTAGATCATCGACATGCCCGCCCGGAACAGGCTCCAGACCAGCTGCGGCGCGCCGGGCAGCGCGTGGTCGTGCAGCGCGCACTCGCCGGTGAAGAAGCGCCGGGTGAACCAGGCCTGCGCCTCGGGCAGCAGGGCGGCGGCGCGGGCGGGCGCGATGCCCGCGCGGCGCAGCGTGGCGCCGAGATCCCAGTCGAGCAGGTGCTCCTCGCGCACGGCGTAGAGCTCGAGGTAGCCCTCGCGGCCGGCCAATTCGCGCAGCAGGTGGATGATGCGCGGCCGGCTGTCGAAGAGGCAGCCGTCGAGGTCGAGCACGCCGACCACGCCGGGGCGGGCCCGCGCATAGGCGGCGTCGAGCGCGCGGTCTTGCTCGTCGCTCACGCTGAAGGGGGCGTAGCCGCGGCTGGCGGAGGGGCGGGGGACAGACACGGAGGGCTCCTCAGCGGGAGGGCGGGGCGGCGGCGCCGCCGCAGCGGGGTCGGCGGCCCAGGCCGCGGAGGTCCAGGCGCACGCCGGAGATGACGCGGCTCAGGGGATCCCCAGCAGCTTGTGGGTCTGCAGCGACAGCCGCCAGCGGGGGTGGCGGCGGCAGTAGGCGACGGCGGCGGCGGTGTTCGCTTCGCGGTCGGGCCCGTCCATGGGCTGCAAGAAGTGGTGGGTAAACGCCAGGTCTGCGAAGTCCTCGGGGCGCAGCTCGACCTGCGGGAAGACCAGCTTGAGCTCATCGCCGGCCCGCAGCACCAGGGTGCTGCGCGGCTTGGGGCTCACGCAGACCCAGTCGACGCCGGGCGGCCGCGGCTGGGTGCCGTTGGTCTCGACCGCGATCTGAAAGCCCCGGGCGTGGCAGGCGGCGGTGAGCGGGCCGTCGAGCTGCAGCAGCGGCTCGCCGCCGGTGAAGACGACGTAGGGCGCGCCGCCCTCGCACTCGGCGGCCCAGGTCGCCGCGATGTGGTCGGCCAGCGCCTCGGCGGTGGGGAAGCGCCCGCCGCCCTCGCCGTCGGTGCCGCGAAAGTCGGTGTCGCAGAAGCGACAGGCGGCGGTCGCCCGGTCCTTCTCGAGGCCCGACCACAGGTTGCAGCCGGTGAAGCGGCAGAAGACCGCCGCGCGGCCGGCGTGGGCGCCCTCTCCCTGCAGCGTGAGGAAGACCTCTTTGACGACGTAGCCCACGATCCCTCCCCCCTCTGCCGGGGCCCCGGGGGGAGAGCGCAGCGCCGGGCCGGCGTCGAAGGCCGGGCCGGGCCGCTGCCCTCAGGCCGGACGGGCGGCCCGCAGCGCGGCGCGCAGGCGGAGGGAGAGGGCGACCGCCGCGGAGCCGCCCCGGTCCCGCGGGCCCGGGCCCGGCCGCTCCTCGGCCACCACGCGCAGCGGCGGGCCGGCGAGCACCAGCACCCGGTCGGCCAGCGCGGCGGCCTCCTCGACGTCGTGGGTCACCAGCACCACGGCCCGATCCGGGCGGCGCAGCGCGGTGAGCTGATCGGCCAGCTCCTCGCGCAGCAGCGGGTCGACCGCGGCGAAGGGCTCATCGAGCAGCAGCAGCTCGGGCTCGACGCACAGCGCCCGGGCCAGCGCCGCCCGCTGGGCCATGCCGCCCGACAAGGTGTGCGGCGCGGCGCCCGCCGCCGCGGCGAGGCCGACCGCCGACAGGGCCGCCTCGATCCGCGACGGGCGGGCAGGCCGGGGCACGCCGGCGGCATCCAGCGCAAAGTCAAGGTTCCCCGAGACACTTCGCCAGGGCAGCAGCCGCGGCTCTTGAAAGACCGTCGCCGCCCGGGCGGCCCCCCGCCGCTCGACCGCGCCGCCGGTCGGCGCCCAGAGCCCGCCGAGCAGGCGCAGCAGGGTCGACTTTCCGCAGCCCGAAGGTCCGAGGAGCACGAGCAGCTCACCGTCCTGCACGTCAATCTCGAAGCCATCGAGCAGCAGCGCCCCGCCCGGGTGGGCGAAGCGCAGGCCGGCCGCGCGGACGAGCGGGCCCTGGCCGCTCACGCCGCACCCGCCGGCCAGCGGATCAGCCGGGCCTCGGCGGCGGCCACCGCCCGGTCCATCAGCGCGCCGACCGCGCCGATGACCAGCATGTGGGCGATGACGCCGGCGACATCGAGCCCCAGCCGCAGCGCGGCGATGCGGTAGCCGAGGCCGCTCTGGGCGCCGAGCAGCTCGGCGGCGATGACGCTGGTCCAGGCGACCCCGAGCCCGGTCCGCAGGCCCGCGGCCAGCGCCGGCAGCGCCGCCGGCAGGCGGACGCCGAGCAGCACCTGGCGCCGACCGGCGCCCAGCGCGCGCGCCATCTCGAGCAGCTGCGGGGGACAGCGGTCGAGCCCCCAGCAGGCCTGCGCGAAGATCGGCGCCGACGCGCCGATCGCGACGATGAACACCGCGCTGTGGTCGCCGAGGCCGAGCCAGAGGATGGCCAGCGGCACCCAGGCGATCGGCGGCACCGGCCGCAGCGCGCCGGCGACCAGCCGCAGCCCGCCGAGCAGCGGGCCGCCGAGCGCAGCCAGGGCGCCGAGCGGCAGGCCGAGGGCCGCGGCGATGAGCCAGCCCCGCGCCACCCGGCCGAGCGAGGCGGCGAGATCGCCCCACAGCGGGCCGTCCACCGCGGCGGCGCGCAGCGCGAGGGCCACCGCGCCGGGCCCGGGCAGCCGCGGCGAGGCCCAGGCCGCCGCGATCAGCGCCCAGAGCCCCAGCGCGAGGGCCGGGGCGACCAGGGCGCGTCCGCGCGCCCACAGGCGCCCCCGCCCGGGGCTCACGGCGCGCGGCCCTCGGGGGCCCAGGGCTGGGCGCCGTCGGCGGGGGGCGCCTCGTCGGCGGGGGCGGTGCCGGCGGGCCGCCCCGGCACCGCCGCCGGGCGGGCGGTCGGGCGCAGGGCAGCCTCGACGTCGACCGCGGGGACGATGCCCGCGCGGACGAGGAAGTCGCCGGCGGCGCGCAGGCGGTCGAGCTCGGCCGCGTCGAGGGTCAGGCGCGGCGGCCCGGCGGCGGGCGCGAGGTTCGGCTCCACCGCAGCGGCCCGGCGGAGGGCAGGGACCGAGGCGCGCAGCCCCGCCTGGATCGCCGCGGCATGCGCGCCTTCGGGATCGGCCTGCATCGCCTGGATCGCGCCGCCGAGCGCGGTCAGGAAGCGGCCCGGCGCGTCGGGGTGGGCGGCGACGTAGCGGTCGTCCATCACCACGAGGCCCACGGCGAGGTCTTGGGCGACGACCCGGCCGTGCCCGCGCTCCTCGATCTCGGCGAAGGTCGGGTCCCACACCGCGACCGCGTCGAGCTCTCCCCAGCGGCCGCCCGGCGCGCCGGCCTGGCTGAGCGCGTCGATCTCTTCGACGCCGAGGTTGACCAGCTCGACGTCGCTCCCGGGCGTCAGGCCCGCGGCCCCCACCGCGGACAGCGCGTGTCGGTGGGCGGCGGCGCCGAAGGGGACCGCCACGCGGCGCCCGCGCAGATCGGCGGGGGAGGCGACCGGGCCCGCCGGCGGGCTCAGCAGCCCGACCCGGTTGACCATCAGGCGGCCGATCACGCCCCAGCTCGGGTCCTTGCTGTGCAGGACCAGGGCGGGCTGGTCGGCGGTGAACAGCACGTCGACCGCCCGGCCGAGCGCCGCCTCGTTGAGCGGCGCCCCGTACGAGAAGGGCACGAAGGTCGGCGCAAAGCCCTGATCTTGAAGGAAGCTGCCGGTGGCCAGCAGCGTGGCGAGCTGGGCCTCGGTCGCCCAGGTCGTCTGCCAGCCCACACGCAGCGGCGCGGCCTGCGGGCGCGGCCCGGCGGAGGTCACATCCGGCGCCGGGGCGGGCGCGCCGCCGCAGCCCGCCACGAGGGCCAGCGCGGCGAGCGCGCGGCGCGGGCTCACAGCAGCCCCCGCGCGGCGAGCAGCTGCTCGGCCCGCTCGACCACCGCCTGGGTCAGGGCGTCGACCTCGAGGTTGAAGCGGTCGCCGACGCGCTTGTCGCCCAAGGTCGTGAGGCGCAGCGTCTCGGGGATGAGGTGGACCGAGAAGCTGCCGTCGGGCTGCACCGCGCCGATGGTCAAGCTGCACCCGTCGATCCCGACGTAGCCCTTGGTCATCAGGAAGCGGCGGGCCTCGGCTGGCGGCGCGAGGCGCAGCTCGAGGTTGTGGGCCGAGGGCAGGCGCTCGACGAGCAGCGCGCACCCGAGCACGTGCCCGCTGAGCAGGTGGCCGCCGATCTCGTCGCCGAAGCGGGCCGCGCGCTCGACGTTGACCGGGTCGCCGAGGCCCAGCGCGCCGAGGCTGGTCCGCCGTAGGGTCTCGTCGATGAGGTCGAAGCGCGCGGCGTCGCCCGCGACCTCGACCACGGTCAGGCAGACGCCGGCGACCGAGACGCTGGCGCCGGGCACCAAGCCCGCGCCGCGGCCCGCGGGCAGCGCCAACCACAGCCGACGCAGCCCGTCGAGGTCCTCAACCGCGGTCACTGTGGCCCGCCCCTGCACGATCCCGGTGAACATGGCACCTCCGCCCCGGAGCTTAGCGCCCCCAGGCAGACCGCCCCAGCCCCCGGACCGCTCCCGCGCGCGGGTCCGGCGCGCCGCGGCTCAGAACCAGTAGTGCACCCGCACGCCGAGGCCGATGAGCCCGATATTGGGGTCGGGCAGCACCGCGACGAGCGGCCGGTACTCGATGTTGATGTCGATCGGCAGCTCCAGCACGTCGATCTGCAGGCCCGCGCCGGGGAGCAGGCCGAGGATCGGGCCGTCGTCGTCGCTGCCACCCAGCGAGGCGCCGCCGCCAAAATAGGCGCTCAGCGCCACGTCGCCGTTGTTCTTGAGCTCTTTGGTGCGGAGCATGTAGTCGAAGGTCAGCCCCGGCCCGCGGGCGTCGGGCGTGCCGACGGTGCCGATCGAGCCCTGCACGAACCGCGTGTCGGACAGGTTGTAGCGGCCAGCCACCCCGCCGCCCCACCAGCTTCCGCCGAGGCCGAGGCCGAACTGTTCGGCTTGGCGCTGCTGCGGCGCGGCGAGCGCCGCGGTCGGGGCGAGGGCGAAGGCGAGGGCGAGGGCAGCGGTGACGCAGATCGAGCGGGACAAGCAAGCTCCGGGTGGCGGTGGGGCGCGCGGCCGGACCTCCGGCCGCCGCGCGCCTACGCAGCGCCTGGCCGGGCCCGGTCATGCCCCTGTCAAAAAATGGTGATCGGCTCCTGCCGGATCCCCAGGTAGTGCTGCGGGTTGGTGCCGTGCTCGGTCATCCACCGCTTGAGCGACTGCTCGAGCTCGTAGGTGCGGCGCGGCTCCCCGCTGCTGATGTCGCGCTGCTCGAGCGGGTCGGCCTCGAGGTCAAAGAGCCGCCGCTCCCCGTCTTGCAGGTCGAGCACCAGCTTGTAGCGCCCCTCGCGGATGGCCCGCCGGTGCACGAACAAGCGGTAGTCGGTCTCGGCGAAGGCGACGCGCCCGGGCTCCTCTCCGCGCATCATCGGCAGCAAGCTCTGGCCGTCGAGGCCCGCCGGCACCGGCTGCTCGAGCAGGGCCAGCAGGGTCGGGAACAGGTCGACCGTGCGCGCGACCCCGTCGACCTCGTGCTTGCGGGCAAAACCAGGCACACGCATCACAAAGACCGTGTGGAGCTGCTCTTCGTAGAGCGTGTGGCCGTGGTCGAGGCCGCCGTGCTCCAAGAACTCGTCGCCGTGGTCGGACACGATGACCACGAGGGTGTTCTCGAGCAGGCCGAGGCGCTGGACCCCGTCGAGGAAGGCGCCCAGGCGCTCATCGGCCTGCTGCACCTTCTTGCCGTAGATGGCGCTGAGGAAGGTGGCGTCCTCGGGCCCGACCTTGCCGACCAGGCTCGCGTCTTGGCCCGGCGCCTGGATCGCGGCGAGCCCCTCTTCGCGCAGGCGGGCCTGCTCCTCGATGCCGCCGTCGAGGGCGCCGGCGTAGGGGATGCCCTGGATGATGCTCTCGGGGAGCGGGTGCTGGCCGTGGCTGTCGTAGCCATGCAGAAACAGGAAGAAGCGCTCGTCTTTGTGCTGCTGCAGCCAGTCCAGCGCCAGCGGGGCCGAGTAGTCGAGGCCCGCGAAGGGCCGGTCGTCGACGTAGGTGCCAAAGCCACGGTTGAAGCCAAAGCGCCCCGACACGCCGGCCCCGCCGGTGAAGGCGGCGCAGGCAAACCCGGCCTGGCAGAGCAGGTTGGGCAGCGTCTCGATGCCCGGAGACAGCGTGGTGTCGGCCATCTGCCCCTGACCGAGCAGGCTGAGCTTGTTGGTGACCCGGTGCACCGAGGGCCAGCGCGCGGTCCACATCGACATGTGCGAGGGCAGCGTCCAGCTCGCCGCGCTCACCGCGTGGGTGAAGACCACCGCCTCTTCGCCGAAGCGGTCGAGGTTGGGCGTGAGCCCGCCCTTGTGGCCGCCGAGCCCGGTGTGGTCCATCCGCAGGGCGTCCATGCTGATGACGATGAGGTTGGTCTTGGGCGCGGCGTCGCCCAGCGTGTAGCGGGCGCCCGACATGGTCGCGTCGTCGACCAGCGGCTCGAGCGCCGCACCCAGGCCGGCCTCGCCGCCGTCGGGCGCCGGGTCGCGGGCGAGCAGGAAGAGCAAGACGAGCGCGTTGAGCAGCGCCCCGAGGATCAGCAGTGTGCGCAGGTGCTTCACGGGGCGCTCCGGTCGGCGGCGGGCGGGGGGAGCTCGAGCACCGCGCCGTCGGGCAGGCTCTGCACCCGGGTCTGCCCGCGCAGGCGGCGGAGGCTATCCGCCCACAGCCGCTGCCGGGTCGCGCCGGGCGCGGCGGCGTGGGCGGAGCGCAGGGCGTCGACCCGGGCGAGATCACCGCGGGCGCGGGCCACCCGGGCAGCGGCGGTGGCCTGGGCCGCGCTGCGCTGGGTGGCGGCGAGGCCCCGGGCGGCGGGCAGGGCCTGGCTGACGTAGCCGTCGGCCCCCAGCGCCAGGGTCTCGCGGTCGCCGCGCGCGCTCGAGACGTCGGTGAAGGCGTCCCGCACCGGCGCCGGCGGGCTGAGGTCCTTGACCTCGACGCCGCCGACCCGCACGCCGAGCTGCAGCGCGCTGGCGGCGGCGCCGACCCGCTCGGCCACCCGGCGCTCGAGCTCGGCGCGGCCGGTGGTGAGCAGCTCGTCGACCCCTTGCCGGCCCACGGCCTCGGTGGCCTCGGCCATCAGCAGCCCGCGGAGCGTGGCGTCGGGGTCCGCGGCGCCGACCAGCCAGGCCGCGGGGTCCTGCACGGTGAACTGCAGCACCAGCTCGAGCTCGACGAGGTTGGTGTCGGCGGTCAGCAGGCGCTGCCGGCCCCCCTCGACCCGCCGGACCTCGTTGATCGCGACCCGCTCGTGCGCCTCGACAGGCCAGGGCGCCCGCAGGTGCAGGCCGCTGCGCTCGACCGCCCGCACCGCGCCGAAGCGGTAGACCACGGCCGCCTCGCCGGCCTCGACCCGGTACAGGCCGCTGGCGAGCCAGAGCGCGGGCAGGGCGGCGACCAGCGCGCCGATCCGGCGCCGGGCGGGGCTCAGGGTCCCTCCCGCAGCACGCGCAGCGCGGCGCTCTCGGCGGGCAGCACGACCAGATCATCCTCCCCGAGCGCGGCCTCGTAGGCCTCGAGCTGGCGCATCAGCGAGAACAGCGCCGGGTCGCGGGCCCAGGCCTCGGCATAGAGCCGGGCGGCCTCGGCCTCGCCGACGGCCTCGATGCGCGCCGCGTCCTCTTCGGCCTGGGCCCGCAGCTCGGCGGCCTGGCGGTCGGCCTCGGCGCGGATGCCCGCCGCGCGCTCCTCTCCCTCGGAGCGGTAGGCGTTGGCGATCCGGCCGCGCTCGGCCCGCATCCGCTCGTAGATCGACTGCTCGTTCTGCAGGGGGAGGCCGAGCTGCCGCAGCCGGAGCTCCAGGACCCGCACCCCGAGCCGCTGCAGGGCGACCTCGTCGAGGGCCACGCGCAGCTCGGGGCTGACCAGCGCGGCGTCGGCCTTGCCCACCGCGATGAGATCGCTGAACTCGCGCTGCCCGAGGCTGCTCGCGATGCGGCTGAGCACCAGATCGGCGAGCTGGGTCTCGGCGGCCTCGGCGCTGCCGACGGCCTCGGTGAAGCGCTCGGGGTCCTCGACCCGCCAGACGAGGAAGGGCTCCACGACAAGGTTCTTCTTGTCCTTGGTCAGCACATCCGCGGCCGGCACGCTGAGCAGCCGGGCCCGGCGGTCGATGCGCTGGACCTCGTGCAGGGGCCAGGGCGCCCGCAGGTAGAGGCCCGGCGCGGTCACGGTGCGCACGGTGGCGCCGAACATCGTGACCAGCGCCACCTCGCGGGCGTCGACCGTGTAGAGGCTGCCGCCCAGCGTCCAGGCCAAGCCGGCCACCAGCAGGCCCACCTGAAGGGCAGGGCCGAAGGCGGGGCGGGGCGCGGCCGGGGGCGCGTCCTGCGGGGCCGGCGGTGGAGGGTCGCCGCCCCCAGGCCCACCGGAAC
>JBJONS010000106.1:0-3610 GCA_046051725.1 Pseudomonadota bacterium
GCCTGCTGGGCCTCGCGCAATGATCGCGCCTGCTCGGGCAGCAGCTCGTCGACGCTCAGCGGCCGGCTATCGGCGGGGGGCTGAATCTCGTTGCTCGGTGGCCATGTCATGCGCGCTCCAGTGCTCGATGGCCGGAGCTTACCGGTCCGGAGCTGCCCTGACCGGCCCGCCGCCCGCCGTCGGAGGTGCGATTCGCCCAGATTGAGCGGATTGACGTCAATCACAGGCGCCTCAGCTCGCCCGCGCGGCCCTCCGGCCGCCGCGCTCCCCGCGGCGCGCCGCGCCCCCGCGCCCGGAGCACACCGGGCCAAAGTGATCGAAGCTGCCCTGCCCATCGGTGTTCTGCCGCAGCCGTGGCGCTGGTCGGGCCTGCAGCTTCGGTACACTCCGCGGGCCCCCACGAACCGCCGAGCCCCCATGCACGACCTGCGCATCGCCGCCGAAGCCATCGCCTGGCCCTTCTGCGCGCCGGCGGGGCTGCTCTCGGGAGGGCAGGGGCTCGACCCGGCAGCGCTGCGCCCGGGCTTCGCCATCCGGGCCGGCTGCCACGGGCCCGACGAGCTCGCCATCGACGCCGGCGAGGCCTGTTGGGGGCCCCGCTCGCCCTGGGCCGCGCGCCGCGGGGGCGGCGACGGGGGCGGTCTTCTCGACTACCTGCGCTATTGGTCTAGCCGGCTGCTTTGGCTCGACGGCGACCACGCCCGCCTGCGCGCCGACGCGGCCCGGCCCTTGACCAGCGCCGGCGCCGGTCGGTCGGCCACCTCGCCCGACCGCCCGGGGCGCGAGGTGCTGGCCTGGCGCTTCCTCTCGCTGCGGCTGCCCGCCGAGCTGCTCCTCGCGGGCCTCGCCGCCGAGGCCAACGACCCGGGCTTCGCGCCCCGGCGGGTGGCGCTGCTGCCGCCGCTGCTGCGGTTCTCGCGGCCCACCGCGCACCTGCACGCCCATCACGGGCAGGTCTCGGCCAGCGCGCTGGTCTGGGCGGGCCTGCCCGGCCGCTTCATCGGCTGGCTGCGCGATCCGAGCAAGGCGCCGGCCGGGCCCAAGCCCGGCGAGCCGCTGGCCGAGGCCCTGCAGACCGACGACCCCGGCACCCAACGCCCCCGCCCGAGCAGCCGGCGGCTGAGCTGGGTCGAGGTGATGCTGCGGGCGAAGGTGATCGAGCAGCGCATGATGTTGCACTTTACCCTGCACGAGGGCGCTTTCGGGCCCTGCACCGAGTGCTGGCGCGGCGAGCCCGAGGCGGCCTTGGGCGCCCACGAGCTGCTGACGATGCGCGCCGAGGCCGAGCAGGAGCAGCCCGCCCGCGCCCGCGCCAACCTGCGCCTCGAGGAGCTGCTCTCGCGCGGCCTGCCCGAGCTCGGCGCGCGGGGCCTCGCGCCCGACGCCCTGGTCACCTCGCCCCACACCGGCACCCAGCTGCTCCAGCAGGCCCTGCGCGCCGCCGCGCGGAGCGGCGACTCGGCCGCCGCCAAGACCCCCGGCCAAGTCACCGACAAGACGCTCGAGAAAGCTCTCTGTCAGCTGCTCCGCGTCCGCACGCTGCTCCACCAGGCCCTCACCATGGACCCGAGCCGCCCCGGCCTGCGGTCCTTCCGCGATGGCTACGAGGGGCCCGCCGAGCGCTACACCGGGCCGCCGCTGACGGGCGAGGCGTTCTCTCGCCGCGTCGGGGCCCAACACTTGCGGGTCGCCGCCGTCGAGGTGCGCACCGCGCCCGGCTCTGATCGGGTGAACCCTCTCGACAATAGCATCAAGCACGTCAATCAGCGCAAGCCCGGCTCGCCCGAGTTCGGCTGGGTGCCGCACCTCAGCCGCAGCTTCGACACGCTCCGCGGGATGCCCCCGGGGCCCGACCGAACGCGGCGGTGCTTCGAGTCCCTTCATCAGACCTGGCAGAGCGCCCAGCTGCTGATTCAGCGCGTGCAGCACGCCGAGCGCAGCGGCCAGCGGCCCACGGCGGCGATCCGCGGCATCGACCTCTGCGGCGAAGAGCGCGAGGGGCCGCTGTGGATGTTCGCCCCCATCTTGGCCCGGCTGCGCGAGGCCCTCGACCAAGCGGCGCGACGCGACGGGCTGCCGGCGCCCGGGCTGACCCTGCACTGCGGCGAGAGCTTCGCCCACCTGCTCACCGGCCTGCGCGCCGTTCATGAGCCCCTCTCGCGCGGGCTCTGGCGCCAAGGCGACCGGCTCGGCCACGCGCTGGCCTTGGGCGTCTCGTCGAAGGTGTGGGTGCAGCGACGGCCGGTGGTCGCCGTGCGCGCCCTCGACCGCCTGTTCGATCTCAACTGGCTGCGCGCCAACGCCGGGCCGCTTGGCATCACCCTGAGCGCAGATGACCTGCTGCGCGTCGATCTCGGCATCGCCGAGGCCAAGGCCAAGCTCGGGCTGCCCACGCGCTCGCCACCCGCGTCCGACGGCGCGCCCGACTGCGCCTACGCCGCCAGCCACAACCTCGCGGTCGAAGACTACGCGCCGCTCGCAGCGCCGGTCAGCGCCAGCCAAGCACCCCACCTACGGCGGCGCCTCGGCCCCCTGCTCGACCTCGCGCGCGACGGGCACCTCGACGGCGGGCCCTTCATCGAGGTCGAGACGGCGCCCGAGCTGGCCCTGCTGCGCGCCACGTCAAAGACGCTCGCCGCGCACCTCGCCGCCAACCAGGTCACCATCGAGGTCAACCCCACCTCCAACCTCTTGGTCGGCGCGCTGCACTCGCCCCTCGATCAACCGCGCTTCTGGCGACGGGGGCTCAAAGAGGGCGCCCGAACGGCGCTCCCGCTTTGCCTCTCCGCCGACGACCCGCTGGCCTTCGCCACCGAGCTCGAAGACGAGGTCGCCTACGCCTGGGCCGGCATGGTGGTGGCTGGCGGCCTCTCGGCCAGCTTCGCCCGCGGCTGGATCGAAGACGCCCTGGCCGTGGCCTACCAGGCGCGTTTTACCCTTGCCGACGGGGCGACGGATGCTGAATAGCGCTCGTCGCGCCGGCTGGCGCTGCGATTGACGATGGTCTCCGCCATCGCGCTGCCGGTTCTCCGGGCGAGGGTGTCTGCGCCCCCCGTCGTTTTGGGGCTCGGCGGTAGCGATTGGGGGGCCGCTGCGGTCACCGTCGGTTAAAGCGGTGTTTCACTCTGTGAGGGAAGATGGCGATGCAACGGTTTCCTGGCTTAATGGCGGCGTTTCTGGCCCTTGGCTCCCTCACCGGCTGTGGGATCGTGGCGCCCCGCGCGGTGATCGTTGGGCAAGTGGTTGACCAAGCAGGGCGGCCCCTCGAGGGTGTGGCCGTGACGGTGCACCAGAGCGCCTATGCCGCCACGACCGGGGCCGACGGTCGCTACGAGGTAGACTTCGCGCCGGGTGCCTTCGTCGTTCAGTACGCCAAGCCCGGCATGACGACAATCCGCGTGAACCATACGATCCAGGCGGCCACCGAGTTTCCGGCCGCGAACATCGAACTGTTGACCATCCCCTCTGACCCTGGGTTGTATTGGCTGTCTGACGGCGGGCCGGTGCTTCTGGAACGGGCCGGCATCGAGCGGCAGAACGTCTCTGAGGGCTTCTTTTCGTCCGAGCATAAGTACTTTTGCACGGGTGAAGGAACGGTGAAGCTCAAAGC
>JBJONS010000107.1:0-7675 GCA_046051725.1 Pseudomonadota bacterium
CCGCGCCGCGCCCCGCGCCCGCCCTCGCCCCGCTCCGCCACACCCGCCTCCGCGCGCCCTGGCCCCGCTCCGGCCGCCTCGCCGACCTCCGCCTGGCGCGGCCCCGGGCCCCACGCCCGCCATCGGGTAGCCTCAGGCGATGCCTCCGGCCGCCCCGCCCCGCGCTCCTCCGCGCCCGCTGCCCCGCGGCCGCGCGCCCGCGCCCGCCCCGCGCGCCGCGCCGACCGCAGCGCCCCGGCGCGCCCTGCGGCTGCCGCCCGCGGTGGCGGGCCCGCTGTCTGCGGTCGGCCCCGAGCTGCTGGGCCTGCTGCTCGCGATCGGCGTGGTGCTCGCCAACCTCGACGCGCCGCTGCTCGAAGACAGCCTCTTTTGGTGGGTGCCCCAAGCCCTGCTGGTCGCCGAGCGCGGCTACACGCTGTCGGTGGGCGGGCCGCTGCCCACGATCATGGTCGAGAACCTCGGCGGCGCCGAGGGCCCGAGCCAGTGGGCCGACGGGCTGCCCGACTACGCGCACCCGCCGCTGTGGACCTGGTGGCTGGCGGCATGGATCCGCGCGCTGGGCCCGACCGTGCAGGCGGTGCACCTCGCCTGCCTGCTGCCGGCGGCGGCGATCGGCCTCGGCCTGCCTGCCCTCGCCCGGCGCCTCGGCGCGGCCTGGGCCGGCCCGGCGGCGCTGGCCCTGCCCCCGGTCCTGGCGCAATTGCTGCGCCCCGAGCTCGATCTGCCGCTGCTCGCGGTCTGCCTGTGGGCGCTGATCGCGCTGGTTGACGGCCGCTGGTGGGCCTTCGCCGCGCTCGGCCTGCTCGCGCCCTGGATCAAAGAGCCCGGCGTGCTGCTCTGCCTGCCCGCCGCGGCGCGGGCGCTGCACGACGGCCGCCGGCGCTGGCCGCTCGCGCTCCTGCCGCTGCTGGGCCTCGGCCTCTGGGGCCTCGCGCACGGGGGCCTCGCCCAGGCCGAGCGCTTGCCCGCCGGGGTCTGGTCGTACCTCAGCGCCGACCTCCCCCACGCGCTCTGGCTCAGCTTCGGCCACCAGGGCCGGTTCTTGCTGCTGCTCGGCCTGCCGCTGCTGTGGTCCCGCCGCCACCGGGTCGGGGTGCAGGTGCTCGCCGCCTTCGCGCTGGGCTGGGTGCTGTTCTTCTCGGCGGTCGGCTTTCGCCTGCAGCCCAACAACCCCGAGCCCATCACGCACGTGCGCTACTTCGTGCCCGGCTTGGCGGCGCTGGCGGTGCTGCTGGGCCAGCGCAGCCCGCTGCTGGCCCTGCTCGGCCTCGCCTGGCTGCACGCCCGCTCGCCCTATGGGCCCGAGGCGAACCTGTTCGGCCTCGACGCGGCCCGGGCCGAGGCGGCGGCCCAGCCGTGGATCCGGTCCGAGCTCGAGGCCGGACGGCGGGTCTGGGTCGGGCAGTACCAGGCAGCGGCCCTGCTGCAACCCTGGGCTGGCCACGTGGACGCCCCGCTGCAGGGCATCCTCATCTATGGGCCGAACACCGACCCGATGAGCCTGAGCTACGGCGACGGCCTCGTCGAGGCGGCCTACGGCGAGCCGCTGGGGCAGATCGCCCGGGTCTGGCGCCTCGATGTCGAGCGCCGGTGGACCCTGCAAGGCGCGCTGTGCTCGGCCTGGCGGCTCGGCGACCGCACCGGCGCCCAGGCCGATCGCCCGACCGGGCCGCCGCCGCCGAGCGTGGCGCCGCCGCCCGACGCCCCGCCCGATCAGCTGCCGCCGCCGCCCGAGGCCGCGCCGGGGGCCGCGCCGCAGCCCTGAGGCCGACCGGGCGGACCCGGACGACCCTCAGGCCATCCGCGCCGGGGCGCCCAGCGTGCAGGCCTGCACCGCCGGGTGCTGCTCGATCCACGACCGGACCGCGCCGGCCCGATCCTCGACGCCGGGCTGCTGGCCGAGCTCGAGGTAGCCCCGCATCATGCCGTGGGGGTAGTCGGCGGCGCCCGAGAAGACCGCGCCGTTGGCCGCGGCCCCGTGCTCGAAAAAGTCGTCAATGAAGGCCTCGAGCGAGGCATCGGGGCGGGCTTGGACGGTCAGCTCGCAGAAGTAGGGGCAGAATTCACCGAGGGACAGCTTCTTGCGGAGGCGGCGACGCATGGGGGCTCCAGGTGGCGGGGAGGGCCCGGCTAACCGCCGCGGCCTGGCCGCCGGCCCTCCGCCGGAGGATGAGGCCCGCGACCCGCCGAGGAGCGCGCGCTGCACACCCCCTCCGATCCTCCGCCCGCCGCGCCAGCCCCGGCGCCCACCGCCGCCCGCCGGCCCTGGTGGCTCTATGTGCTGTGGTCGGCCGCCCTGGGCCGGACCTACGTCGGCATCAGCGATCGCGTGCCCCACCGCCTCGCTGCGCACAACGGCGCGCGCCCCGGCGGCGCCCGCGCCACCCGGCCCGGCCGCCCCTGGGCCCTGGTCGCGGCCTACGGCCCCTTCGCCGACCGCGGCGCGGCCACCCGGGCCGAGCTGCAGCTCAAGGCCCAGCGCGGCGCCGCCCGCCTGCGCTGGGCGGGGGCGCCCGCCGCCTCACTCGCCGAGGTCTTGGAACAGGAAGAGGGCGCCGGCGTCGTTGCCGCCCCCGTCGTCCTCGAAGGTGCCGAGGCCGATGGCCACCCGCCCGGCGCTGAGCACGTCGGGCAGCAGCGCGACGGCCGAGCCGAGGTGGTCTGAGACGCCGTCGCCGGCGATCAGCGCGCGGCGGTCGGTGGCGGCGTCGAGGTCGGCGCCAAACGGGCCGGTGAACAGGTAGGCCGCCCCCTCTTCGCTGGCCCCATACTGCGGGACACCGACCAGCAGGTCATTCTCACCGTCGCCATCCCAGTCGCGGGCGCCGGAGAGGGACTGGCCGAAGATCTGGCCAGTGCCCGGGCTGTTGATGCGCATGCGGGCCATCTCGCGCAGCGGCCCAGACAGCCCCGCCAGCTCGGTCCCGCCCGCGACCAGGAAGACGGCCCCGCCGTCCTCGAAGGTGTAGTCGTCGCGGGTCACGCTGGCCCAGAGGTCGCGGTAGCCGTCGCCGTCCGCGTCGCCCGCCGGCGCCAGCGCGCCGCCGGCCCGGTCACCGGCCGCCAGCCCGTCGAGCATCACGTCGGCCGAGGCCACCGGCACGACGCCCGCGTCGACCGGCCCCCAGAACAGGTAGACCCGGCCGTACTGGCTGCCGAGCGTGTTGCAGTTGTCGGCGGCGAGGGCGAGGTCGTCGATGCCGTCGCCGTCGAGATCGCCCGGGCCGGCGAGGCGGGCGCCGAGGTAGTCGAGTGTGTTCTCGCCGACCCACTTGGTGCGGGCGGCGGTCGCGGCGGGCACGGCGCCGTCGAGCGCGGCGAGGGTCGCGCCGGTGATGAGCGAGACCGCGCCGGCCGCCGCCGCCGTGGTGCGGTCACCGGTCGCGCCGACGAGCACGTCGTCGAGACCGTCATTGTCGAGGTCACCCGCCGAGGCGAGGCCGCCGCCGAACCAGCCATAGTTCGCGCCGCCGTCGATGCTGTCGGGCAGCGCGCTGACCCCCACGTCGCCGCCGCCGGCCGGCAGCCCGCCGCCCCGCACCAGCCAGACCCGACCGGCGTTGACGAAGCGGCCCACGTCGACCTGGAAGCCCCCGACCAGCGCGTCGCCGAAGCCGTCGCCGTCGATGTCCCCGAGGCCGAGCACCGCCTTGCCGACGCTGCCGCCGTCCTCTTCGCCGAGGATGCGCCAGGCGCCCTCGTGCAGGCCGCCCGAGCTGCCCACGGCGCTCGGCAGGATGTAGGCCACGCCCTCGCCCACCGCCTCGACCGAGGTACCCGGGGCGCCGACGATGAGATCAGCGAGGCCGTCGTTGTTCACGTCACCAGCGCTGCCAAAGGTCTGGGCGGCGTTGGCCGAGGCGCCCTCGCCGTAGCGGACGACCAGCGCCTCGGCGGCGGTGGTCTCGCAGGCGGTCGACGCGCTGTCGCAGTCGTTGTCGATGCCGTCGCCGCAGACCTCGACCGCGTCGGGGCGGATGGCGAGGTCGCCGTCGTCGCAGTCGCCGGCCACGTAGACCGCCTCGGCCGGCGGGCTGCAGGCCCGGTACACGTCGCCGCCGCCGAAGCCGTCGCCGTCGAGGTCGAGGTAGAACTCGATGGCGTCCTCGGCGTCGGACTCGTCTTCATCGCCGTCGCAGTCGTCATCCACGTCGTTGCAGACCTCGACGGCGCCCGGGAAGACCGCCGGGTTGGCGTCGTCGCAGTCCACGTCGGACAGGCTGCCGTCCTCGTCGGCGTCGACCGGACCCGCGCCGTCGGCCCCATCCGCGCCGTCGGAGCCATCGGCGCCGTCGGCCCCATCCGCGCCGCCAGAGTCGACGCTGCCGTCGCCCCCGTCGCCGCCGCCGTCGTCGCTGAGCTCGCCGTCTTTGCCCTCAGGCTCAGGATCTTGGCCGCAGCCCACCGTGAGCAGCAGGCCGAAGCCCGCGAGCACCTGGGCCCACCGCCCCACACCCAGCATCTTGTCCTGCAGCCCCGGCATGTCGCCTCCAGCGCGGCCTCGCCGCGATCGAGGCCACCATACCGCGCCGCGGCGCCGCCGCGAATTGCCGCGGCTAACGGTCCAAGTCGGGGTCCACCGGGGGGGGACCCTCGGGGAGGGCGCGGGCATCGGCCCGCCACAGCACCCGCCGCATCGGCGGGAGCTCGGCGTCCCCCAGGCCCGGGCCGCTGAGCAGCAGCCACACGCTCGGCGGCAGGGCCGCGTCGAGGAGCTGCGCGTGGGCGATGACCTCGTCCGCCGCGGCGACCCGCATGACCGACACGCCGACGAGCCGCGGGCGACGGGCCCGGGCCACCTCGACGATGGCCTCTGCCGGCACATCCGGGCCCAGCACGCTCACCCGGTGCCCGCGCAAGCTCAGGTGCACCGCCGCCATCAGCAGGCCGCCCTCGTGCGGGTCGCCGGGGAAGCCGGCCAGCACCGCGCCAGGCCCCTCGTCGGGTCCCGATCCGAGCTGGGTCAAGATCCCTTGCAGGCGCTCGCGGCAAAAGGCGCTGCCGAAGTGCTCTTGCGCGATCGACACGTTGCCGGCGATCCAGCCCTCGCCCAAGCGCCGCAGCACCGGGCCGAGCACCTCGTCCACCTGGGTCGAGAAGCGCAGGGGGCCGGCCCCCTCCAGGGCGCGCACAGCGGCGTCGCGGTCAAAGCTCAGCAGGTGGTTGAGCAGGTCCTCGACGAGCTGCGCCGTGCCGCCCCGCTGCCGCGGCTCGGCGGCGGGCTGGGCGCTGACCATGGCGACCGCCTCGCCGATGCGATGCCCTTCGTCGAGCAGGCGCTTGAGGGCGCGCAGCCGGCGGAGGTCATCCTCGGTGTAGGTGCGGTAGCCGTTGTCCTGGCGATCAGGCTGGACGAGCTCATACCTTCTCTCCCAAGCCAGCAGAGTGTTGCGGGGGATTCCCAGCAGCTCAGCGACGGTCTTGGTGCGGTACATGGTGCCTCTCTCTTGTGGCCGCGACGGCGGCGTCGAGGGGCGAAGTTGGGGGGATTCACACACAGAAAACAGGAGAGGAGCGCAGCTTAGACCGGGGGGAGGCCGCCGAGGCCCCGCAGGTGGGCGTGCAGCGGCGGGCGGAGGCCGAGGGCCGGGTCGCGGCGCCACGAGCGGGGCGCGAGGGCCAGCGCGAGCCCCTGGCCAAAGGCGAGGGCGCGCTGGTGCGGGCGGAGCATCGTGCGGCCAAACAGCGGGTCGCTGCCCCGCGCGCGCCGCAGCTGGCGCCCGATCTCGCGGTAGAGCACAGCCGCCACGATAATCGCGCTGCGGGGCCGGGCAGGGATGCTGCTCATGCCGAGCCAGGCGCGATCGTAGCAGCCCTCGGCCAGCTCGAGGAGGTCGTCGACCACGCTCGCGAGGCGCGCGCGGGCCTGGGCGTCGGCGATCAGCGCCGGGGGCACCCGGTGCCCACCGGCGTGCCGCTCGATGAGATCATCGTGGCTGAGACCAACCGCGGCGAGGCGGGTCTCGGGCAGGTAACAGCGGCCGCGCCCGGCGTCCTCGGCCACGTCGCGGCAGATGTTCGTGAGCTGCATGCCGAGGCCCAGGTCGACCGCGTGGGGCAGCGCCGCAGCCTCGGTCACGCCGATCACGCCGCACATCATCAGGCCGACGGTGCCGGCCACCCGGTAGCAGTAGCGCAGCAGGGCGCGGTCATCGGCGACCCGCACCTCGCCCAGATCGCTGAGCACGCCGTTCATCAGCTCGCGGCCGGCCTCGATGGGCACCGCCCGCCGCTCCATCACCCGCATCCACGCCTCGACCAGGGGCCGGGGCGGGCGCTGGCCGCGCAGCTCGGCGTCGACCTCGCCGAGGTTCGCCGCCGCCGTCTGGGCGTCGGGGGCCTCGTCGGCCAGGTCGTCGACCAGGCGGCAGAAGGCGTAGACGACCGCGGCCTCGTCGGCCTGCTCGCGCGAGAGCAGCGCGCCGGCGAGGGCGAAGCTGCGCCCGTGCCGCTGCAGCACAGCGTGGCTGTCGGCGACGAGCGCCGCGCTGTCCCGCTGGGCGAGGCTCAACGCTCCCCCCAGAGGTGGCGGATCGGCGCGGTGGCCGCGCTGGCCAGCTCGAGGGCGAGGCTGTGCAGGGCCGGCAGCTCGGCGAGGTGCGGGTCGAGGCGCACGCGCTCGGTGATGGCGTGGATCTCGTCGAGCACGTCGTGCAGCGCGCCCGATGCCCGGAAGCGGCGGATCGCCTCTTCGACCTCGCGCTGGGGGGTGAGGTCGCGGGGCGCCCGCAGCAGGTTGAGCAGCCAGGCGCGATCTTCGGGCACGCGCTCGAGGTGGGCGACCACCAGCGCGCTGACCTTGCCCTCTTTGAGGTCAGAGCCGGGCAGGCCGCGGCCCTTGTCGCCGTAGAGGTCGAGCACGTCGTCTTGCAGCTGGAAGAGCACGCCGAGCTCGGTGAAGGTCTCGCCGAGCAGCCGGGCGTCGGACTCGCCGAAGCCGGCGATCAGCGCCGCGCCCTCGACGGGCAGGGCAAACAGGCCGCCGGTCTTGCCCCGCACCGCGCGCAGGTAGGGCACGCGGTCGAGGTGGGCGCCGCCGAGCAGGTCCATCTCTTCGGACTGGCCGCGCACGGTGCGGGCGGCGTGCTCGGCGAGGCCGCGGGACAGGCCCGCCTGCACCGCCGGCTCGAGGGCGGCGTCGAAGGTCACCGCGAGGAAGGGCAGCATCAGGAGCAGGTCGCCGGCGTTGATCGCCTGGGGCACGCCGTGGCGGACCCAGGTGGTCGGCTGACCGCGGCGGATGAGATCGCCGTCCTGGATGTCATCGTGGATGAGGGTGGCGTTGTGGAGCAGCTCACAGGCCGCCGCCCAGCCCACCGCGCGGGCCCGGGGGGCCCCCATCGCGGCGGCGGCGGACAGGGCGAGGCGGGCGCGGATGCGCTTGCCGCCCGTCGACAGGTGCTCTTGGACCATCACCCCGGTGCGCTCGAGGCGATCACCACCGGCGAGGCGGGCCATGAGCAGCTCAACGTCGCGCAGCAGCTCGTCGGACCGGAGGCTGTGCTCGCTGACGGCGTCCGCGTCGGCGGCGGGGGGATGGGCGGGGTGGCGCAGCAGCACGAGCTGGGGGGACATGGAGCTCCTGAGCGGGCGGGGGGCGCGCGCTGGGTGTGTCTCGGGGGCCCGGGGCAGGATCTGGGCCGCGTGCACGGGGTCTGCGTCGGGTGTCGGTGGA
>JBJONS010000108.1:0-3867 GCA_046051725.1 Pseudomonadota bacterium
TCGACCCCGCGCCCGTCGACGCGGCGGGCGCCGCCGCCCTGGTCGAGGCGGGCCTGCCGCCGCGCGCGCTGGTCTTTCCGCCGTTCCTCTCGACGGGGGGCGCTCGCGATCCTGTGCTGGACGCTGTCCTGACAGAGCTGGGCGGCGATGGGCCCCGCCGGGGCGCCGCGGCGGCGCAGACCGCCAGCGCGGCCCCCGCGCGGGGCGGCGGCCCGGGCCCGGCGGCCGGCCCGCCGGGGCGCGGCCACGACCGGGCGCCCCCGGGCGGGGCCGGGGCCCAGGTGATCGCGCTGGTCGTCGACGACACCGGCGAGGGGCACCCGATCCGCCTCGTGCTGGACCTCCGGCCCGGCGCGGGCCGGGTCTGGGCCCCCGAGGGGGTGGCCCGCGACGCCCAGCTGGCCGCCCAGGTGGCGGTGGCGGCGGCGCTCGGCCCCGAGGCCCGCCGCTGGGATCTGCGCTGGGCCGTGCAAGACGCCCGGGTCCAGCTCCGCGGCAGCTCGGTGGGCCTCGCGATCGCCGCCGGGGTGCTGGCCGCCCGCCGGGGCCGCCCCCTGCCCGCCGGCTGGGCCTTGACCGGCGGGGTCGAGCTCGACGGCGCGGTGAGCCCGGTCGCCGGCCTGCCCGCCAAGCTGCGGGCGGCCGCCGCGGCGGGCCTGCAGACGGTCGCGCTGCCGGCCGCCGAGCGCCCCGGGCTCGCGCCGCCGCCGGGCCTGCGCCTCGCGCCGATCGCCGATCTGGACGGCCTCTCTGCCGCGCTGTGGCCGGCCGCCGCCTGGCGGGCGCGGGCCCCGCTGGCCCTGCTCCTGCTGCCGCCGCTGCTGGCCCTGACCCAGGCCTTCGCCCCGCTCGACGCCTACCTCAGCCACGGCCTGCTCTCGGCCGCCCGCGGGCCCCTGCCCCTCGACGACGTGGCCGTGCTGGCGGTCGATGTGCCCGATCCCAAGGCGCTGCGGGCCCAGCACCCCGGCACCCTGCGCGCCCTGGCCGCGGCCGGCGCGCGGGCGGTGGTCTTCGACCTCGCGCTGTCGACCACCAGCCCCCACGACGCCGAGATCGCCGCCGCGGTGCGGGAGCTGCGTGGGTCCGGCGTGCCGGTGATCGTGCCCGCGCGGGTGATGGAGTCGGGCCTGCACCTCCCGCCCGCCCCCTTGATGGCGGCCGGCGCCCACGTCGGCCTGGTCGAGGCGCACGGCGATACCCTGCTCGGCGTGGTCTGGGCCGCACCAGCGCGTCGTTTTGGCCCCGATGGCGCGCCGATCTGGCACGCCGCGGCCTGGGCCGCCGCCGCCGCCCAGCGCCCGGCCGATCCGCCGACGCCAGCGCTGCGCGGCGACGTCCTGGTCATCGGCGCGCTGCAGAGCCCGACCTGGGCCGGGCTGGTGCGCTGGCCGCCGCTCGGCGAGGCCCTGGTGGTGACCTACGGGGATGAGGCGGCCTACCCCCAGCTGCGGGGCCGCCTCGTGCTGATCGGCGCCTGGGGCGGCACCGAGGACCTGCACCGCACCCCCGCCGGGCGCCGCTACGGCGTCGAGCTGCTCGCCGGCCACGCCCAGACCCTGCTGCGGCAGGCCGCCCTGCGGACCGCGCCGCCCGAGCTTGACGCGCTGGTCGCGCTTGTGGTCGGGCTGCTCAGCCGCGCGCTGCGCGCCGCCCTGCCCGCGCCGCGCCAGCGCTGGGCCCTGCTCGTGCCGATCAGCGCGCTGCTGCTCGCCGCCGCCTTGGCGATCGGCGGGCTGTTGGCTGCGCTCTCGCCCCTGGTCCTGGCCGGCGTCGTGGGCCTCTGGCTCGGGCGCCGCCCCGCCTCCTGAGCGCCCCGCCGCCGCCGGGGCTACCGTCGCCGCCGCCCGCCGGGCCCGCCCGCGCCGCCCCGGTCGGGGCCGGGCGGGCACCACCTCCGTCGGCACCACGACATGAACCCACTGCACGTCGCTCTGCGCTGGATGGCGCCCCTGCTCGCCCTGCTGCTGCTCGCGGCGCTGGGCCTGCTGGGCGCGCCGGCCGCCGCGCAGGAGGCCTTCGCCACCGTCGCGCGGATCACCGAGCCCGATGACCGCGGCGCCTTTCGGGTGGTCGCCCAGGCCACCCGCGCCAGCCGCACGCGCGCGGGCGTCGAGGAGCCGCTGCGGGTCGGCATGGCCCTCGCCCCCGGCGATCAGGTGCGCGCCGAGCTGGCCCGGGTCGAGCTGCGCCTCGCCACCGGCGAGCGCCTGCACCTGAGCGAGGGCAGCAGCCTCGTGCTCGGCGAGCGCGGCGTTCTCGACCAGCTCGGCGAGGTCTATTACCGCCTGCGCGGCGCCTTTCGCGTCGAGTATGGCGTGGTGGACACCGTGGTCGAGGGCACCCGCTTCGTGGTCCGCGGGCCCGCGCCCGGCGAGGCCGGGGTGACGGTGCGGGTGGACGAGGGCGCGGTGCGGGTCCGCAACGACACGGCAGAGGTGGCGCTGGGCCGCGGGCAGGCCCTGACCATGCCCGATGTCGGGGCGCCGCTGGCTCCACCATCCAGATCCCGCCCGGGGTGGGAGGAGCTCAGCCGCACGCACGCCCGCGGCGCGCCCCGCCTGCTGCTCGCTGGGATGACCGGGGGAGAGGTCGGGGCGACCCTCCCGGCGCTGCCCGCCGAGGAGGCGCCGCCCGCCCAGGGCGCCCTGCGGCTCAGCGCGGCGGTGGGCCTCGGCCCGCACCTGCGCGTGGGCGGCGGCGCGGGCCTCGGCCTGGGCGAGGGCGCCGTGCGCGCGCCGGTCGAGGCCTTCGCCTCGGGCAGCTGGCGCGGCCTGACGGTGGGCGCCGGCCCGACCGCGACCTGGGCCCAGCGCGACTGCGCCTGCGGCTGGACCCGCGCGCTGCACCTCGGCGGGGCGGCCTGGGCCCGGGGCAGCCTGCCGCTCGGGCGCCAGCTGCGCCTCGCCGCCGAGCTGCGCGTGGGCGTGGCCGACGCGCTGGCGGTGGGCGCGGCGGGCGGCGTGGAGTGGGCGCTGTGAGGCCGACCTCGACCATTGCGCTGGCCCTCGCGCTGGCCGGGCCGGGCTGCACCATCGAGCTCGGGAAGGGGGGCTGCGACACCGCGGAGGTGGCGGCGGGCCCGCGCTTCAGCGCCTCGCGGGATTGGGTCGAGATCGCGGTGGGCGGGCTGTTCTCGTGCGGCCGCCGGGCCAGCGGCGCGGTGGTCTGTTGGGGCGCCGATCCGCCGGAGCTCGGCGGGGCGGGCGGCGTGGGGCTGGCCGCGGGCTACGCCCACGCCTGCGCGGTCAATGACGTGGGTGACGTGATCTGCGCCGGCCGGGACGACGCCGGCCAGGCCCAGCCCCCGGCGGCGGCCCTCTCGGGCCTCGCCCTGGGTGGGGCCCACAGCTGCGGGATCGACGACGCCGGCGCTGTCCTCTGCTGGGGGCGTGACGACGAGGGGCAGGCCAGCGCGCCGGCGGGCCTCGAGGCCAGCGCCCTCGCCGCCGGCTGGCGCCACAGCTGCGCGGCCGGCCCCGACGGGCTGGCCTGCTGGGGGGCGGTGCCCGCGGCCGAGGCCCAGGGCGGCGGCCTTGTCGACGCGCCTGAGGCGCTCTCGGCGGTCGCGCTGGCCGCGGGCCTCGACCACAGCTGCGCGGTCGACGCAGGCGGCGCGCTCGCCTGCTGGGGTGCGGCGGGGGCCGCCGTCGAAGACACCCCCACCGAGGGCGCCTTCGTCGCGGTGGCCGCGGGCGCCGACCTCAGCTGTGGGTTGGGCGCCGGGGGCGGCCTGCGCTGCTGGGGCGCGGGCGCCGGCGCGACGGACGCGCCGGGCGGGCGCGGCTGGGCGGCGGTGGACGCCGACGCGGGCGGCCGCCATGCGTGTGCGCTGGGTGCGGATGGGTCGCTGGCCTGCTGGGGCGC
>JBJONS010000109.1:0-7089 GCA_046051725.1 Pseudomonadota bacterium
GTCGTGCACGGGGGGCGCTCACCCCGGCCCGGCCGCGGCCGAGCCCGACTGGTACCGCGCGGTCGGCGCCGACTGGCCCGTGCCGGCGGCGCCGGGCGAGGTCGACGCGCCCGGGCCGGCTTTTCACCACCAGCCCGACGCCCGCCGGTCCTACGCCTGGGCCGAGCACCCGACCGGCGCCCTCGCGCTGCGCACCAACGGCCAGGGCTTCCGCGAGGACGCCGAGACCGCGCCGACCCCCGACCCGGGCCGGCCGCGCTGGGTGGCGCTGGGCGACAGCCACACCGACGGGGTGGCCGAGAACGCCGAGACCTGGCCCAACCGCCTCGAGGCGCGCCTCGCCGCGGCGGGCCTCGACGTCGAGGTGATCAACGCCGGGGCGGGCCACTACGGCCCCGCCGAGCTGCACGCGGCCGCTGTGCGCCTGCTGCGCCTGCGGCCCGCGGGTCTGATCTTGGCCCCCTACCTCGGGAACGACCTGCTCGACGGCCTCGTGAGCGAAGCGGCCGCCGGGGGGCCGCCGGTGCCCGCCGCGCCGCCGCGGGTGCCCCGCCTGCTGCGCCTCGTCGAGCGCTGGCCGGGGCCCGTGCACCAGCAGCTCAACCAAGACCTGCTGCTGGCCGAGCACCCCGCCCTGGCCGCGCCGGCCTGCGCCCACCTCGCCGGGGCCCTGCAGCGGGCCGCCGCGGCGGCCACCGCCGCGGGGGTGGCCGTGCTCATCGCCCCCCTGCCCGGCGCGCTCGAGCTGGCACCCCCCGAGGATGACCTGCTGGCCGACATCTCGGACACGCTCGGCCTGCGGGCTGACCAGCTGCACCAGCACCGGCCCTGCGCCGCGGGCCTCGAGGCCGCCGTGCGGGCGGGCCTGCCGCCGGGCGCCGCGCTCGGCTGGGTCGACCCGGGCCCGGCGCTGCGGGCCGCCGGCCGCCCGGCGGTCTGGGCGGCCGACCTGCACCTGTCGGTCATCGGCAACGACGTGGTGGCCGGTGTGATCGCAGAGCAGCTCCTCCGGATGCGGCCGGATGGGCCGCCCGCCGGCGCGGACCCGGCCGCCGCTCCACCGCTCCCTCCTCCCCCGGCCCCTCCTCCCCCGGCCCCTCCTCCCCTGTCCGTGGAGCCCTGATGTCCCCCCTCCGTGTCTGCGCCGCAGCCGACCTGCCGCCGGGCGCCCTGCGCGCGCGGGGCCCCGTCTTCGCCGCCCGCCTCGCCGACGGGCGCCTCGTCGCCTACGACAAGGCCTGCCCCCACCAGGGCTACCCGCTGAGCCAGGGCAGCGTCTGCGAGGGCGTCCTCACCTGCGCCTGGCACAACTGGAAGTTCTCGCTCGAGACGGGAGAGGCCCGCCTCGGCGAAGAGGGCCTGCGCCCCCAGCGGGTCTGGGAGGAGGACGGGGCGATCTTCGTCGCGCGCGACGAGACCGTCGATCTCGCCGCGGCCTGGGCGGGGCTGCGCGACGCGCTGGCCGAGGGCCAGGTCGGCCGCCTCGGGCGCGAGCTCGGCCGCCTGCGCATGGGCGGGGTGCCGGCGCGGGCGCTGCTCGTCCACCTCGCGGTCTGGGACGCTGATCACGCCGAGTGGGGCCCCGGCCACCCCGTCGCCCTCGCCGCCGCCTGCCTGCCCTGGCTCGACGCGCCGCCGCCCGGCGTCGACCCCGAGGTGCACGCGCTGCAGCTGCTGGTCGAGGTGGGCGCCCTGGTCATCGAGGGCGTGGCCCGCCGCCCGGCCCGCCCGCTGCCGGCCCCCCTGCCACCGCCGGCCGACCTGCACGCGGCGCTGGCCGCGGCGGTCGAGGGCGAGCGGGCCGCCGAGGCCGAGGCGCTGGTGCGGGGCCTCGTCGAGGCCGGGGCCGACCAGGCCGCCCTGACCGCCGCGCTGGCCCCCCTGCTGGCCGACCACTTCGTCAACTTCGGCCACCACCTCATCTTTTTGGAGGCCGCGCTCTGCTTGGCCGAGGGCGCGCCCCCGGCCGACCAGGCCGCCCTGCTCGGCGGCTGGGTCTTCGGCCTGACCCAGGGCACCCGCGAGGACCTGCTGCCCCCCTGGGCCGGCCACCGGAAGCGGCGCGCGGCCTGGGGCGACGCGGGCGCGGCCCGGGCGGCGGCCAACCCGCGGCGTGAGGGGGTGCCCACCGCCGACGATCACGTCTCCGGCGTCGCTCTCGAAGAGGCGCTGCTGCGGGGCAGCCCGGCCGCGGCCTTCACCGCCCTGGCCGCGGCCCTCGAGCGCCAGCCCTGGGCGGTGGTCATCGACGCGCTGGTGCGGGCCGGCGCCGCCGCGCTGCTGCGTTTTGAGGCCGCCCACGACGCCGACCCCGAGGTCGACGCCGGCTGGCTCGATCTCACCCACCGCTTCACCGTGCCGGTCGGCCTGCGCTGGGCGGCGCGCGCGCTGCCGCCCGAGGCCTTCGCCGCGCTGGCCCTGCAGCTCGGCCACTTCCTCGCGCTGGGCCAGCCGATGTGCGCGCCCGGCGGCCCGCCGGCCCCCGCGCCGCTCGACCCGGCGGCGGCCCGCGCCGAGGCGGGGGCCCTGCTGGCCCACCTGCTGACCGACCAGGCGGCCCGGCCCATCTTCTTTGCCCACGATCTCAAGGTGTTGAACGCGGCGCTCGACGAGAGCCTGCGCCTCGGCGACGCCCTGCCCCTGCAGGCCGCCCGCCGCTACCTCGAGGCCCACCGCCAAGAGCGCTCGGCCCGGCAGGTGGCGGTCGAGGCCCTGCGGTTGCTGCGCGAAGGCAAGCCCCCGCGCACCATCGAGCGCGAGGGCTGACTCAGCTGCAGGCGGGGCGCAGGCTGCGGCAGCCGCTGGCGCCGAGCTGGCCGGCGAGGCGGGCGGCGGCCTCGCGGGGCAGCGGGAACCAGCGCAGGGCCTCAAAGCCGGCGCTCAGCTTGAGCTCGGGCGGCGGGCTGGCGGCGGCCTCGGCGGCGGCGGCGGCGAAGACGCGCCGGGCCTCGGTGAGGTAGCCCTCGAGCGCCCACTCGGGCTCGTTGAGCCGCCGCACGCGGTACTCGAGCTGACCGCGGCGGTAGCTGAGGTCGGACAGGCGCATCGCGGCCTCGGCCCGGCCGCGCTTGTGGGTCCACTGGCCGCTGGCCGGGTCGAAGTCGTAGAGCGGCAGCAGGCGCCAGCCCTCGCGGGCGACCAGCTTGACCGCCTCGAGGATGTACTGGAAGCTCTCGTCGCTGATGAAGTAGTTGAAGTTCACCCGCACCCAGCCCGGGCGCACGCCGTCGTGGCCCGACATGATGGCGGCCACAAACTCGCGGCTGCGCTCGAGGTCAATGCCGAGCAGGCGGTGGCCATAGGGCCCCGCACAGCTGCAGCCGCCGCGGGCCTGGATGCCAAAAAGGTCGTTGAGCAGCGCCACGACGTAATTGTGGTGCAGGTAGCCCTGGTCGTGGCGCAGCATGAAGCTGACGATGCTCAGGCGCCACGCGCTCTTGTTGCCCAAGATCTCGATCTGGGGCTCATCGGACCAGGCGGCGATGGCCTGGTGGATGAAGCGCTCTTCGCGCTCGCGGATGAGCTCGGCCCCCACCGCCTCTTTGAGCTGAAAGACGAGGCCAGCGCGGATGCTCTCGAGGATGGCCGGGGTGCCGGCCTCTTCGCGGTGCACCGGATCCTCGTTGTAGCACTGGTCGGCGCTGTTGACCCAGCGCACCGTGCCGCCGCCGGGCTGGGTCGGGATGCCCGACCGGAACAGGTCTTTGCGGGCGACCAGCAGGCCCGGGGTGCCCGGCCCGCCGATCATCTTGTGCGGCGACATGAACACAGCGTCTTTGTAGGCGAGGTGGGCGTCAGGGCAGCCCTCTGCGTCGGGCGCCATCACCATCTCGATCTGCACGTAGGGGCCGGCGGCGGCGAAGTCCCAGAAGCTGAGCGCGCCGTGCTTGTGCAGCAGGGTCGAGACCTTGCGGGTGTTCGTGCCGATGCCGGTCACGTTGCTGGCCGCCGAGAAGCTGCCGATGCGCAGGGGCCGGTGGGCGAAGCGCTGCAGCTCGGCCTCGAGGTGCGCGAGGTTGAGGTGCCCGTCGGCGTCCTCTTCGATGGTCACCACGTCGCAGAGGCTCTCGCGCCAGGGCAGCTCGTTGCTGTGGTGCTCGTAGGGGCCGATGAAGACGACCGGGCGCTGATCGGGGGTGAGCTGATCGCGCAGGCGCAGCTGCTCGTCGAGGCCGCGGGGCACCCGCAGGCCGAGCACGTCGACGAGCTTGTTGATCGCGCCCGTCGCGCCGCTGCCCGTGAAGATGACGCAGTAGTCGTCATTCGCGCCCATCGCCTCGGCGATGATCCGCCGGGCGTCCTCGCGAAACCGGGTGGTCTGCAGCCCGGTGCCCGAGGCCTCGGTGTGCGTGTTCGCGTACAGCGGCATCACCTCGTCGCGGATAAAATCCTCGATGAAGCTCAGCGATCGGCCCGACGCGGTGTAGTCGGCGTAGGTGACCCGGCGCGGGCCGAAGGGCCCGTCGATGGCGGTGTCGCGGCCGATCACGCTCTCGCGGATGGTCTCGAGGAGGTGCTCGGCGCAGGCGCGGGAGGCGGGGCGCAGCGTCGAGGCAGGGGACCCAGGGGCGGGGAGAGCGGGGGCGACCGTGGCGGACATGGGCGCTCCAGAGGGCGGCGGGGCGGGGGCGGAGGGCGCGTGCTAGGAGAGGCGCGCGCGCTGATGGTAGCCGGCGGCGGCGGGCCGCGGTGGCCCGTCGCGGCGACGATCCGGCGCCGAGCCGCCTGCGGCGCCGCGCCGTGACCGGAGCCCCTTTGCGCCACGCGCCGCCGCTGATCTGCAGCCTGCTCCCCTTGCTCTGGGCCTGCACCACCGCGCCGAAGGCCGACGAGACCGGGGCGGGCAGCGCCGACGGCGCCGCCGACGGCGGGGGCAGCGGTGGGGATGGTGGCGCGCAAGACAGCGACGGCGACGGCTTTGTCAGCGATGACTGCGCGCCCGACGACGGGCTGGCCTTCCCCGGGGCGGCCGAGCGCTGCAACGGCCAAGACGACGACTGCGACGGCGCGCCCGGCGCCTGGGAGTCCGACGAAGACGGCGACGGCGCGCTGGACTGCGCGGCCTGCGAGGCGGCCGGCCTCTACGGCGCCGTGCAAGGCGTCACCGACCTTGGCGCGCTGAACGCCATCCTCGACGAGGCGGTGGCCGAGACCCGCTGCGAGTACTGGCGCAGCCAAGACCTGATGTACCTCTCGCTCGACCTGCGCGAGGACACCACCGTCGAGTGCGTCTACACCGGCGTGCGCGTCGCGATCCGCGGGGGTGAGCCCGAGGGCGGCGCGCTCAACGTCGAGCACACCTGGCCCCAGTCCGAGGGCGCCGACACCGAGCCGGCCCGCTGCGACCTGCACCACCTCTTCCCCGCCGCGGTCGAGGCCAACGAGCGCCGGGGCAACCTGCCCTTCGGCGAGGTCAGCAGCGGCACGACCTGGAGCGAGGGCGGCTCGTCGGCGGGCCGCGACAGCGGCGGCCGCAGCGTCTTCGAGCCCCGCGACGGCCACAAGGGCAACGCGGCCCGGGCCCTGCTCTACGTCGGGCTGCGCTACGGCCGCAGCCTGCAGAGCGGCGAGCAGGCGCTGTTCTTGCGGTGGCACCAAGCCGACCCGGTCACCGCGGCCGATCAAGAGCGGGACGCTGGGATCGCCGCCGAGCAGGGCAGCCCCAACCCCTACGTCGCCTGCCCGGGCCTCGTCGACCGCGCGCTCGGGGGCTGAAGCGGGCCGCGGGGCGGCCGACCGGCTAAAGCGGGGGGTCCACGCCCACCGGAGCGCCCATGTCCCGCCCCAGCCTGCTGACCCCCGAGGAGCGCGCCGAGGCCCTCGCCGCCCGCCCCCTCTGGGCGCTGGTCGACGGCGGCGGCGCGATCCACCGCACGCTGCGCTTCGCCGACTTTGACGAGGCGTGGGACTTCATGGCCGTGGTCGCCGAGGCGGCCCGGCGGCTCGACCACCACCCCGACTGGCGCAACGTGTGGGCCCGGGTCGAGGTGACGCTGAGCACCCACGAGGCCGGCGGCCTCACCGCGCTCGACCTCGCGCTGGCCGACGTCATCGACGACGCGGCGGCCCGCGGGGCCTGAGGCCCTGCCTGCGCCGGCGCAGGTCGCGACAGGGGCACACTTGCGACGTGGTCGCATCAGGCATAGAAACACCTCCCCTGATCGGAGGTCCCCATGCCGCGCCCCGCCGCTCCCCGCTTCACGCCCGCCGTCGCCCTCGCTCCCCTCGCCCTCCTGACCGCCTGCGGCGGGGGCGTCGGCCAGGTCGAGGTCACCACCTGGGCCGAAGAGACCGTGATCGAGGGCATCGCCACCGATGACGGCTGGCAGGTCGACTTCGACCACTGGGTCACCGGTTTCGGCGAGATCGTGCTGACCAGCGTCGACAAGGGCGACGCGGTGGCCGAGGCCGAGGGCCCCTGGGTGGCCGACTGGGCGCAGGCCGACGCGCTGCTGCCGGTCACCACCATCGACGAGGTGCCGGCCGACCGCCACGACTTCGGCTTCTCGACCCACGTCGTCCTCTCGTCGAGCACGCCGATCAACGACGTGCCGACCGATGTCCTCGAGGTGATGCTCAACGAGGGCTACGCCCAGCACATCGCCGGCGTGGCGACCAAGGGTGACCAGAGCGTCGCCTTCTCGTGGGGCTTCCCCAAGGCGGTCAGCTACGGCCCCTGCACCAACGGGCAAGACGGCACCGACGGCGTGGCGGTCAGCGAAGACGAGGCCACCGAGGCGCAGATCTGGTTCCACGCCGACCACCTGCTGTGGGATCAGCTCGGCACCGAAGAGGCGGGCCTCGCGTTTGACGCCATCGCCGCGGCCGACGCCGACGCCGACGGCACGGTCACCGCCGACGAGCTCGAGGCGGTCGACGTGGTCACCGCCGGCTACGAGACCGCCGGCGTCGACGTCGCCGATCTCTTTGACTTCATCACCTTCAGCGTCTCACAGATGGCCCACCTCAACGGCGGCGGCGGCTGCACCGCCCGCGGCTACGAGGGCGGCCACGACCACTGAGCCGCGCTGCGCCTCCGGGCGACGCGGTGGCCGAGGCCGAGGGCCCCTGGGTGGCCGACTGGGCGCA
>JBJONS010000110.1:0-2880 GCA_046051725.1 Pseudomonadota bacterium
GCATGGCCTGGTGTTCGCGCGCGGCCTTCAGATCGCCCTGCAGCTCGGCGGCCTCGGCGCGGCGCCGGGAGAGCGCGGCGAGCAAGGACCGGGCCTCGGGCAGCTCGGGCGCCTGCTCGAGCGCGCTGCGCGCCTTGGTCCCCGCCTCGACGTAAAGGCCCTGCACCTCGTCGGATTGGCGCTGCGCCTCTTCTTCCAGGCCCCAGGCCGCCTCCTTGACCTCGAGGGTGTCCCCCGGGCGCAGGCCGACGACCGCCGCGCGCGCCCGCTCCCGCGCCTGCGACGCCCGGACCTCGGCCGCCTCGATGAGCGGCAGCACGGCCCGCGCCTGATCGGTCAGGGTCAGCGCGCGCTCACGGTTGCGCGCGCCCTCGAGCCAGGCGGTCAGCTCGGCGGCCACCGACGCGCCGTCCGGGTAGCGCTGGCGGGGATCGAGGCGCATGCACCGCAGGCAGATCTCGACCAGGGCGGCCGGCGCGGGCACCCGGGTCGGCACGCGCGGCGGGGCCTCTTGGACCTTCTGCAAGATGACCTGCGGCTCGCCCCGATACGGCGCCCGCCCGAACAGCAGGGCGTAGAGCACCGCGCCCAAGGCCCACACGTCCGAGGCCGCCGACATCAGCGCGCGCTCGCCGCGGGCCTGCTCGGGCGGCATGTAGGCGGGGGTGCCCACGACGACGCCGTGGTGGGTCTGGCTGACCAGCGGCGCCAGATCATCGTCCTCGGGCGGCTCATCGTCGCGCGCGTGGCCGTCGCCGTCGACCAGCCGCGCGAGGCCCCAGTCAAGCAGGTAGACCTCGCCGAAATTGCCGACCATCACGTTGTCGGGCTTGATGTCGCGGTGGATGACCGACTTGCTGTGGGCGAAGCCGGCCGCCTCGCAGACCGTGCGCATCGCCTCGACCGCGCGGCGCAGGGTCCAGCCGTCGGCCGTCGGCACGAAGGGGCCCTGGCCGCGGGCCCGGTGCAGGTTGGCGATGACCTCCCGGAAGGTCCGGCCGTTGATCTCTTTCATCGTCAGGTACCAGCGGCCGTCGGCGAGGCGGCCGAGGTCGTAGACCGGGACGATGGCCGGGTGCTCGATCTGGGCGACGATCTGCGCCTCGTGGACGAAGCGGGCGAGCATGACGCGGTCGGCCTGCAGCTCGGGCCGCAGCGTCTTGAGCGCGACGATGCGCTCCAGCGCGTGATCGTGGACGCGTAGAACCTCGCCAGCGCCGCCGCGCCCGAGCTCGCCGATGAACGCGTAGCGCGAGGGTTCGGGACGCGCGCTGACCCGCCACGACCGCCGGGGATCGCCCGCCCGCACCCGCCGGGACACCCCAGGAGGCGGCGCCTCGCTGGGCGTCGGATCGAGATCGGCCTCGGAAGGGCTCTCTGGGGGCGGCGCGCTGGGTGCGGACATGGCGGGACTGTAGCGCTTGCGGGGCGCCGACAACCGCCCCCTTGTCAGCGCCCCCCGCTGGCGCAAGGTGCTCCTCGTCCGCGTCGCGAGGGCAACATGCACGTCTACCGCTGGGATCTCGACAAGACCTACCTCGAGACCGACTTCCACTCGCTGCGCGGGCTGCTGCGCAGCGCGACCGAGCCGGCCCGCGACAAGGTCACCGCGCCCGGCGCCGCGGCGATCCTCCGCGCGCTCAGCGGGGTGGAGGAGAACCACATCGTCATCGTGTCGGGCTCGCCGACCCAGCTCCGGCCCGTGCTGGAGGAGAAGCTGCGCCTGGACGGCGTTCGCTTCGATGAGCTCATCCTCAAGGACAGCCTCGACAAGCTCAAGCGCGGGCAGGTCCGCTCGATCCGCGGGCAGCTCGGCTACAAGCTGCCCCAGCTGCTGCGCCTGCGGGTGGGCTGGGCCCCGCAGGCGCCCGAGACCCTGTTCGGCGACGACGCCGAGGTGGACGCCATTGTCTACGCGCTCTACGCCGACGCCCTCGCCGGACGCCTCACCGGCAAGCAGGTCGCCAAGGCGATGCGCGAGGGCGGGGCCTACGACGACGAGGTCGACGACGCGATGGGCGCGCTCGCCCGCAACGTCCACTCCGACGCGGTGGCGCGCATCTTCATCCGCCTGACCGCCGGCTGCAGCCCGACCCGCTTCGCGCCGCTCCGCGGTCGGGTGGTCCCCATCCACAGCTGGCTGCAGGCCGCGCTCGTGCTCTACGAGGACGGGCAGCTGCCCGCGGCGGCGGTCCTCGAGAGCGCGGCCGAGGTCCTGGCGGCCGGGCTAGACGCCTTCATGGTCAGCAGCCTCGTGCAAGACATCGTCCGGCGCGGATTCATCCGCAAAGAGACCCCCGCTGGGCTCGACTGGCCAGACGCGCTGCAGCCGGCCCTGCGCCTCGCCCTCGAGCGGACCCCAGACGGCCCGCGGGTCCGCCCCGCCGGCGTGCCCGAGGGCCCCCTCGACTACGTCCAGATCATCAAAGGCTGGCGCGCCAGCGCCTGAGCGCGGCGCGGCGGTGCGCTGCGGTCCGCCGAACGTTCCACGTGGAGCCAGCGCCGGATTAGGCTCGACGGCCCCGCGAGGAGCCCCCGCATGGTCCGCCGCTGCATCGTCCTCTCGTCCGCGCTCACGATGGCGTGTGCGACGCTGTTCTCCATCAGCGGCGCCGCTGCGGCGCCTCCGCGCGCGGCGGCCACCCTCGACACCACCGGGCGCTACACGGTCACCCTCAACCCCGACCAGGCCTGGCTCTCCGCCGAGATCAGCGTGGCCGGGGGTGAGACCGTCGAGCTCGGGCCCACCGCCTCTGCCGCGGTGCTCGAGCTCGAGGGCACCACCAGCGCGACCGGGCCGCTCTGGGTGGTGGTGCGCGCCGCGGTGCAGGACCAGACCGGCGTGACCTGGACCTTCGCGCTCGACCCGCAGCTGCTGCC
>JBJONS010000111.1:0-2783 GCA_046051725.1 Pseudomonadota bacterium
CGTAGTCGGTCATCTCGCGCAGGTGGTAGGGCGAGAGGCCCAGGTACTCGGCGATGCACTCGAGCAGCAGCTTGCTCACCGCCTCGAGGCCGCCGTAGAGCTGCAGCATCGCGGCCCGAAAGCCCTCGACCTCGCCCGGCCAGAGGTTGTCCTGGTACAGCGCCTTGTAGGTGTGGCCGACCGGCAGCTCGCGGCCGACGTGCCAGAACTCTTTGAGGTCGGGCTTGGGGCTGTCTTTGGCGTGCTCGGCGCCAAAGGGCGTGTAGCCGCGCTGGCCCGCGCCGCCCCGGACGATGTACTCGGCCTTCTTGGCCTCGGGCAGGTCGAAAAAGGCCTTGCCGGCGGCATAGGCAGGGTCGACCACCGCCGGGCCGACGCCGTGGCCCGTCACCCGCACAAAGCCGTACTCCTTGAACGCCGCGCCGAGCTGGGCGGTGAAGCGGGCCCGCAGCGCGTCGTCGCCGGCCGACAGGTCGCGCAGGTCGACCACCGGGACCTCACCGGGCAGGACGCGGGGGGTGCTGGCGCCGGGGGCGGTCACGGCGGGGGACGTGGGGGAGCTCATGCGGCCTCCTGGGGCGGCGCCGGGGCGGGCGCCTGCGACCGAAGCGGGGGGGCGTGGAGTGGGGGGAGCGGGGGGAGCGGGTGCAGGCGCGCGGCGCGCGGGCCGGGCGCCGCCGCGCTATCCAGCGCGTTGATCTCCCACCAGGGCGGCCCTCGCCGGGCTGACCTGGCGCAGGGGCGCCGGGCTCAAGGCGCGGGCGCCGCCGCCCGCGGGCCCGGCGCGGCGGGCGCGGTCGCGAGGCCCCAGGCGAGGCCGGCGAGGACCAGCGCGCCCTCTTGCAGCGCGGCGGGGTCCACCTTGTCGAGGGTGTCGGCCCAGGTGTGGTGCACGTCGAAGTAGCTGCGGTCATCGGGGATGAGGTTGACGACCAGCACGCCGCTCTCAGCGAGGGGCCCGATGTCGGCCCCGCCGTGGCCGGCGACCACCGGCAGGCCCAAGGGGGCCGCGGCGGCCGAGAGGTAGGCCATCTGGGCCGGGTCGCCCTCGGCGTCGAGCTGCACTGGCCAGCCCGCTCCGAGGTCGGACTCGATCGCCGCGACGTGGCGCTCGGCCGCGTGGACCTTGGCGTAGTCTTTGCCGCCGCGCAGGCCGTTCTCCTCATTGGTGAACAGCACGGCCCGCACCGTTCGGTCGGGCGGGACGGGCGCGCGGGCGAGCAGGCGCATCGCCTCGATGACCTGGGCGACGCCGCTCCCGTCGTCTTGGGCGCCCTGCCCCACGTCCCACGAGTCGAGGTGCGCCCCGATGAGCACGACCTCGTCGGGCCACCGGGCCCCGCGCAGCTCGCCGAGGACGTTGTGCGACAGGGCGTCGGGCAGGGTCTGGGCCTCCATCTCGAGGCGGACCCGCACCGTCACCCCGCGGCGGATGAGCCGCCGCATCCACCCGGCGTGCTCAGGCGTGATGGCCGCCGCGGGGATGGGCTTCGCCTCGCCGAACCAGGTGCCGCCGGTGTGCGGGGTGCCGAGGCTGGCCCCGGTGACCGAGCGGACCAGGGCGCCCGCCGCCCCGTGCTGGGCCGCCGCCGCCGGACCGCCGCCGCGGATGCCCACCGCCTCGCCGTAGGCGTCGCGGCCGCGGTAGCTCGGGTCGTTCGGCGGCAGCGGCCGCATCGCCTTGTCGAACAGCACGATCTTGCCGGCCACCTCGGGACCGACCGCCTCGGGGCTATCGACCACCACCACCTCGGCCTCAACCCCGGGGGTGCCCCCGCTGCCGCCGAGGCCGAGCATCGGCAGCTCGAGCTCGCGCGGGGCCGTGACCCAGGCGCGCTCGCGGCCGCGGCGCCAGACCGGCACCATGACCGGCTCGGTCCAGACCCGCAGTCCGCCGACGGCCCGCAGCGCCCCGTCGGCCCAGACCACCGCCGCGTCGAGGCCCGGGCTGCCGGCGAGGCGGTGCCCGACGTCATCGCAGAGGGTGGTGAGCAAGGCCATCGCGCCGGGCTCGGCCCGCCCCGCGGCGAGGATGGCGCCCAGCGGGCCATCCTGGACGCCGGCGCCGACCAGCGCCCGCAGATCGCCAGGGTGCAGGCCGGTGGCCTCGGCCGGGCTGGGCGCCTCCGCGACCGCCGCGGCCTCCGCCGCCGGGGCCGTCCCCTCCCCTCGCGGCGCCTCCTCGAGCGGCTGGCGCGCACAGGCGGCGAGCAGGGCCAGCGCGGCCGCCTCCCCCGCCCTCACCGGCGGGTCCGCAGGCGCGGGTCGGCGTCACCGGCCGGGTTCAGGTTGAGCTGCACCAGGGTGCGCCGCCCGCCGCCGAGCTCGACCCGGGTGAGGCCGGCGTTGTAGAGCACGCTGTTCACCGTGAAGGCGGCGGTGGGGCTCAGGCCGAGCAGGCGCCGGCAGACCGCCGAGATGACCCCGCCCGAGGTGAAGATGATGGCCTGCCCGCCCGCGGGCAGATCGGCGCAGGCGGCGTCGAAGGCGGCCTGCACCCGGTCATAGAAGGCGCCGTAGGGCTCGCGGTAGTCGCCGTCGTGCGCCCCGCCGGCCCAGCGGCCCATCGCCAGGTGAAAGAAGCTGGGCAGCTCGCCGCCGGCGTCCATGGCGCCCAGCCCGGCGGCCAGCCCGACCTTGATCACGTCCTGGTGGTCAAACTCATCCCACCGGGCGTCCTCGTTGATCGGCAGCTGCAGCCCCGGCTCGAGGCCGCCCAAGAAGGCCTCGCCGGACAAGCGGTGGCGCCGCATCGCCCCGCAGCGGGCCCAGGCCAGGGGCAG
>JBJONS010000112.1:0-3697 GCA_046051725.1 Pseudomonadota bacterium
GAGCTGGCGGCGATGCTCGAGGCCTTCTGCTACAGCCAGCCGGCGTACGCGACCAACGACGAGGCGCTGGCCCGCTGGGTGCGCGGCCTGCTGCCCGCCGAGATCGAAGAAGAGCGCGAGCCCAGCCGCACCGGCCGCTCCGAGCGCTCGATCGGGCAGGTGCTGAGCTCCAACGCGGCGAAAGCGGCGGCCCTGACCGGCGACTCGGCGGCCCCAGCGATCGCCCCGGCCGCGCAGCCCGCGGCAGCGGCGGCGCCGCGCGGCTTGGTCCTCACGCTGGCGGTGGGCGTGGGCGTGCTGCTGCTCGCGGTCCTCGGCCTGCTGTGGAGCGGCGGGCACGCGCCCGACCGGGCCGCCCGCCTCTACCTGGAGGAGGCGGATCGCCTGCTGGTGGAGGGCAAGCCCGCACAAGCCCAGGACATGCTCCGCCGCGCAGAGGAGGCCGGGCCCGACGACCCCGAGTTGATCGTCGGGATCTCCCGACTCCGGACACGACTCGATGCCCCCCCCTCTGACGCAGGTCAGGCAGCGGGGAATCCCTAAGGGTGCGTCTGAAGGCTCTGTCCGGCCCGAGCGCCCCGTGCTATGACCCATCCTTGTCATGCGCGGCGCATGCGCAACGGAGGTTTCATGAAGTGGAGCACGCTCATCGCCAAGGTGGCCGAACGGTCCGGGGTTCCCCGCAAAGACGCGCAGCGCGTCCTGACCGCGCTGGTCCATGAGACCTTGGACGCCCTGACCAACAACGACGAGGTGCTCGTGCGCGGGCTCGGCACCTTCGAGACCCGCTGGCGTGCGCACCGCGTGCTGCGCAGCGTGTCCAGCGGCGAGGCGATCCGCCTCGATGGCCGCTATGTCCCTCGCTTTAAGCCCTCGACCCGCCTGCGCCGCATCCTCGCCGCCCAGACGCCCCAGCTCTGGCAGGACCCGGCCCACCAGGCCGCCCTCGACGTGGCTGAGGCCATCTTCAAGGGCCTGAGCGCCGCGCCGCCGCCGCGCGACATCGAGGGTGACGAGGACCTGGGCCAGATCGACCAGCTCGCCGCTGGCGTCTGGGGGGCCAGCTGGTCCGCCGCCCGCGCCGAGTTCGTGGCCAAGGTGCCCGAAGAGGTCCGCGCGGCCCGCGACTACCTCACGGTGGTGGTCCGCAAGGCCTGGGCCCTGGCCGGCACCGCCGACTGAGCCCCGTCCGCGCGCCCGGTCGCGACCACCGACCGCGCCGGACGCCCGCGCCGCGCCCCCCTTGGGTTTTGCCCTCGGGGGGCTCTGCATGAGAGCAGCCTAAGTCACGTCGTCTTCGCACAACGACCGCGCGGGGGCGCGCCCCTCCGCTAAGGTGAGGGGGAGGACCCCATGCCCGCACCTCCGCGCAGCCCGCCCGCCCCTGCTCCCCGCGGCCTCTCCGCGGCCCCGGCCTCGCGCGTCAAGCTCGAGCTGCGGCGCGAAGACCAGCAGCCCCCCTGCTGGTCGGTGCGCTTTGAGGTGGCCGAAGGCGTCGCGTGGCTGCGGCTGCCCGGCGGCTGGGGGCGCAACGCCGACTCCGCCGCCCGCAGCGGCGCGGCCAGCGGGCTGCGCCTCGCCGACCTGCAGCAGGTCGAGCTGATGCTGCGCCAGGGCGGCGGCCCCTGGTCCCCCTGGCGGGTGGTCGACGGCATCGACCCGCACGGGCTGCCCTTGGGGCGCTGGGTGACCCTCGACGCGCCGATCTCGGCGGCGGCCGAGGACGTGCTCTACGAAGAGCTCGTGCTCATCGACGCGATGGAGGACCCGACCGACTGGGAGGGCGAGAGCGGCGAGCTCGAAGAGACGATCACCGAGCTCGGCCGGCCCTCGCTCCAGCCGGTGCCGGGGGCCGCGGCGCCCGACGCGCCGGCCAGCTTGGTGCGGGCCCTGGTGCTGCGCATCCGCCAGCAAGAGCGCGAGATCGCCGCGCTGCGCGAGCAGCTGAGCAAGCTCGGCGTCACCCCCCGCAGCGACGCGGGCTGAGGCGGCCCTGCCCGGGCCCCGGCGGGGAGCCGGGCCCAGCGCCGCGGGGCCGCGTTAGCCGGCCGGCCGGAGGCCTCCCCCATGCGCACCCTCATCGCCCTCGCCGCCTGCATCTCCCTCGCCGCCTGCAAGGGCGTCAGCCCCGCGCCCGCCGCCGCGCCCGAGAGCGCCGCGCCCGCCGCCGCAGCCCAAGGCGAGTGGGCCCACTACGGCGCGCCCTTCGGCGCGTCCGCCAAGGTCAGCGCGGCCGAGCTGCTGGCCGACCCCGGGCGCTACGAGGGCCAGACCGTCCAGATCACCGGCCGCGTCGCCGATGTCTGCTCGAAAGCAGGCTGCTGGATGGTGATCAGCGAGGGCGACAAGTCGATGCGCGTGCTGATGAAAGACCACAGCTTCGCGGTCGACAAGCAGGGCGCCGGCAGCGACTGCACGGTCGAGGGCCTGATCGAGGCCAAAGAGATCGACCCGGCCACGGTCCAGCACTTCGCCGAAGAGAGCCGCAAGCCCGAGGCCATGCCCGAAAAAGGCGTGACCAGCGGCAAGGTCTACCAGGTCCAGGCCACCGGCGTCGCGCTCCGCAAGCCCGCCGCGGGCTGATGGGCGCCGCCCCGACCGGGACCCCGCCGGTCGCCCACACGCTCCGGCTCCGCGGGCGCGCGACCGGCCTGCTCTGCTGGGGCGGCGGCCCCGACGGCCTGCCCGCGCCGGGCCAGCCCCGCGCCCTGCTCGTGCACGGCTTCCTCGACCAGGCCGCCACCTGGCACGCGGTCGGCGCCCGCCTCGCCGCCGCGGGCCTCTGCGCCTTGGCCCACGACCACCGCGGCCACGGCCAGAGCGCGCACGCCGCGCCGGGCCACCACTACGCCTTCCCCGAGTACGTCGCCGACCTCGACGCGCTGGTGTCGGCCCTGCCGCCGGGCCCCCTGACCCTGGTCGGCCACAGCATGGGCGGCACCGTCGCCGCGCTGTGGGCCAGCCTGCGCCCAGACCGGGTCGCGGCCCTGGTGCTGGTCGACGGCCTCGGCCCGCCCACCTTGTCAGACGACGACGCCGTTGACGCCTACCAGAGCTTCCTCGACGACCAGGCCGCCCCGCCGCCCGAGGTCAAGCGCCTGCCCGACGCGGAGGCGGTCCACGCGCGCCTGCGCCGCCTGATGCCGACCCTCGACGCCGACACCCTGGCCCTCTGCGCGGCCCGCGGCGCCCGCCCGCACCCCGAGGGCGGCTGGGCCTGGACCCAAGACCCCCTGCACCGCACGCGGTCGGCGGTCGCCTTCGACCAGCGGCGCTTCCTCGTCCACCTCAGCCGCCTGCGCTGCCCGACCACCCTGGTCTTTGGCGCGACCGGCTGGTACCTCCAGGCCGTGCCGGTCGCCCGGCGCGTCGAGGCCATCCCGGCGCTCGCCGCCCGGCACGAGCTGGCCTGCGGGCACAACGTGCACGTCGAGGCGCCGGGGGAGCTGGCGGCGGTGGTGGTCGGGGTGGCGTTCACAGGCGGCGGGTGACCGACCCGCGGGGCAGGCCGCGAAGGAGGGGCCGCCACACCCTCCCCTCACCCACCCCACTCACACCCGCGCCAGCGCCCACGCCGCCGCCCGCGCGCCCACCAGCGGCGCGAGCTTGAACGCGTGGCCGCTGCAGGCGGCGACCTGCAGGGCGGCGGGCAGCTCGGGCAGGGGCTCGACGAAAAAAGCGTCGCCCGGGGCATTGG
>JBJONS010000113.1:0-7955 GCA_046051725.1 Pseudomonadota bacterium
GGGTGGCGGCCGACGCGCGGGTCGATGCCCTGCGCGGCCTGCCGCCGGCCGCGCGCCTGCGCATGGCCCCCGACCTCGACGCGCTGCTGCAGACCGCAGCCGAGGTGGGGCTCAGCGGCGCGCTCGACGCCCCTGCGCACCTCTTCCTCGAGACCTGCCGCTTGCCCGACCGGCCCGCCGCCCGCCTCGACCAGTGGCTGGTCGAGCAGCCCCCGGCCAGCCTCGGCGCCCTGGTCGGCGCGCCGGCCCGGGCGGGCCTGCGGCGGGCGCTGGGGCCAGCGGGGTTGGTCGACCTGACCGCCGCGCTGCGGGCCTTTCTGGTCGAAGAGCACAGCGTCAGCGCCGGCGAGGGCGGGCCAGCGGGCGGGGCGATCCCGGGCCTGCCCCTCGAGCCCGCGCCGGGCGAGCTGGCGGCCTGGGCCCGGGCGACCGGCTGCGGCCCCCTGCTGCAGCTCCCGCTCAGCGGGGCCCTCGCTGCCCTCGGCTTCGGGGGCGCGCCGCTGCCGCCGGGGCCGCTGCGGGTCGAAGATGGGCTGCTCTGCCCGGTCGGTCCGGGTGGTCCGGGTGGTCCGGGTGGTCCGGGCGGCGGCGACCGGTGGCGGCTGCCGGTCCCGGCCCGCAAGGCCCTGCTCGGGGCGCTGGCCGAGGCGGCGGCGCTCTGGCCGCGCCGGCTCGCCGAGGCCGATGCGCGGGGGGCGTTGACCGGCCCGGCCGGGCCGGGGCTGCGGGCCCTGCTTCGCCAGCTCGACGACGAGATTGCCCCGCTGCGCGCGGTCTTGCCCCCGCCAGCGCTGGTGGGCGCCAGCGGCGCCGGCCTGCGCTGGGATCCGGTCGCCCGCGCCCTGCGGGTGCGGGTCGACCCTGGCCCGCCGCTCGAGCGCTGCCCGCAGGCCCCCGCGCCGCTGGCCGGGCCCCCGACCGGCGCCGGGGCGGCGGGTCCCGACGGGGCGGTCGCGGTGGGGCTCGACCACCGCGGCGGGGTGATCCTGCGCTGCGCCTGCGCGGGGCCTTGTCCCTGGCGGCTGCGGGTCCTCGATGCCCTGCGCGCCGCCCTCTGCGCCCCCGACGCCGACGGCGCCGCCCTGGCCGCGCTCGACCGGGCCGCTGCCCCGGCCGCCGGCGGGATGGACGCCCTCGACGCTGTGCTCGCCCGTGCGGGCGCCGAGGCCCCGGCCTTGAGCCTGCGCGCCGGCGAGGCCCTGGGCTGGCTCGTGGTGCGCGACGAGGCGCGGGTCGTCACCGCCGCGCCGCTGATCGTGCGCCCGGCCGAGGGGGGCTGGGCCTGGCGCCGACCCCCGAGCGCCGATCCGGCGGTGCTCGGTGCGCTCAGCGGCCTGCCTGCCGACCGCCGGGCGCTCGAGGCCACCCTGGGGGTCGACGCCGCGGCCCTGCCGCCGCCAGCGCGCCGCCTCGCCGGGCTCCGCCAGCTCGCCGCCCTCGCGGATCACCCGCGGGTGTTTCGCCTCGACGAGCGCGGGCGCGCGCTGCTGCGCCTGCCGATCCGCGCGGTCAGCCTGAACCTGCTGCTGCGGGCCGACGCCGAGGGCGGGGCCGAGCTGGTGGCCGAGCTCGACGGCGAGCCAGCGCCCCTCGAGCAGCTCGCCGAGCGCCTGCGGGCCCTGCGCGGCGAGGGCGTGTCGGTCCTCTTCGAAGACGGCGCGCTGCACGTCGTGTCGGTCGACGACGCCGCGGTCGACCTGGTCGCCTCGCTGGGCGCCCGCGGCCTGCGCTTCCCGCCCGACGGCGTCGACGCGCTCTTCGACCGCTTGGACGCGCTGGACGCCATCTTGCCCGTGCGCATCGAGCCCGAGCTGCGGGGCGAAGAGCGCGACCCGGGCACCTGCCCGCGGGTGATCCTCAAGCTGGCCCACGACAGCGACGGCATGTTGGCCTTGCGCCTGCGGGTGCGGGTGGTGGCCCTGCCCGACGCCCGGCCGCGGGTGCCGGGCCAGGGGCCGCCCTTCGCCCACGGCCGCGCGCACGACGGCGCCCGGGTCTGGGCGGCCCGCGACCGCGGCGGCGAGCTGGCCGCCGCCCAGGATCTGCTCCGGCGGCTGGGGCTCGCGCTTGACGCGGCTGTCGAGCCCTGGGCTTGGTTCGTCGGGCGCACCGACGAGGCGCTGCAGCTCATCGAGCAGCTCGAGGTCGAGGTGCGGGCCCGCCCGGGCGCCCTCGCGGTCGTGTGGGACGGCGCCCAGCCGGGCCCGCTGCACGAGGCGGGGGCCGAGGGCCTCACCGTGCAGGTCGGCGGTGGGCGCGACTGGTTCGGGCTGCGGGGTGGGCTCGAGGTCGACGGCGTGCTCATCGAGCTCGAAGCCCTGCTCGAGCTCATCGCCCAGGGCCGGCGGTACCTCGCGGTCGAGGGCGGGGGCTGGGTGCGGCTCTCGGCCCCCCTGCGGGCCCAGCTGCTCGAGCTCGAGCGCCTGAGCCGGGCCGGGCCCGACGGGCGGGCCGTGCCGCCGGTCGCGGTCGGCGTCGTGGAAGAGCTCGCCCGCCAGGGCGTGGCGGTCGAGGCCGACGCGCGCTGGGCGGCGCTGCGGGCCCGGGTGCACGCGTCCGGGGCCGCCGCGCTGCAGGCGCCGGTCGGGCTCGCCGCCACCCTGCGCCCCTACCAGCTCGCCGGGCTGCGCTGGATGGCCCAGCTCGCCGGCTGGGGTGCTGGGGCGGTGCTGGCCGACGACATGGGGCTCGGCAAGACCGTGCAGGCGCTCGCCCTGCTGCTGCACCGGGCGGACCTCGGTCCCGCGCTGGTCGTCGCCCCCACCAGCGTCGAGGGCAATTGGCGGGCCGAGGCCGCCCGCTTCGCCCCGGGCCTCGAGGTCTGGGCCCACCGGGGGCGCCGCAGCCTCGCGCCGCCGCCGGGCCCCGGCGCGGTGGTGATCGTCAGCTATGGCCTGCTGGTCGCTGATCGCGAGGCCTTCGCCGGGCTGCCCTGGGCCACGGTCGTGCTCGACGAGGCCCACGCGATCAAGAACCCCGACACGGCCCGCGCCCGGGCGGCGCAGGCCCTCGAGGCGGGCTTCGTGCTCGCCCTGACCGGCACCCCGGTCGAGAACCGCGTGCAAGAGCTCTGGTCGCTGCTGCACGTCACCGCGCCGGGCCTGCTCGGGCCGCGGGCGCGCTTCCGCGAAGAGTTCGTGCTGCCCATCGAGCGCGAGGGCGATCGCGAGCGCCGGGCCCGCCTCGCCGCCCTGATCCGCCCCTTTGTGCTGCGGCGGCGCAAGGCCGAGGTGGCGCCCGAGCTGCCCGCGCGCACCGAGCGCACCGAGCTGCTCCCGCTCGGGCCCGCCCACGCCGCGCGCTACGCCGCCGCCCGGGCCGAGGCCATCCGCAGCCTCGCCGAGCTGCCCGAGACCGCCGAAGATCAACGCCGGCTCGCGGTGCTGGCCGCGCTGACCCGGCTGCGCCTGCTCGCCTGCCACCCGGCCCTGGTCGACGGGCCGGCCGCGGCCGGCGCGCCCTCGGCCAAGCTCGAGCGCGTGCGCACGCTCGTGGCCGAGCTTCGCGAGAGCGGCCAACAGGTGCTGCTCTTCAGCCAGTTTGTGCGCCACCTCGATCTGGTGGGCGAGGCGCTCGGGCGCGACGGCGTGCGCCTCTGCCGCCTGGACGGCTCGACGCCGGCCCGGCGCCGCGACGAAGAGGTCGCGCGCTTTCAGGCGGGCCTCGCCGACGCCTTCCTCATCAGCCTGCAGGCCGGCGGCGCTGGGCTGAACCTGACCGCCGCCTCGGCGGTGATCCACCTCGACCCGTGGTGGAACCCCGCGGTCGAAGACCAAGCCACCGGCCGCGCGCACCGCATCGGGCAGCAGCGCCCGGTGACCGTCATCCGCCTTCTGTCTGAGGGCACCGTGGAGCAGACCGTGCTCGAGATGCACGCCGACAAAAGAGAGCTCGTCTCAGGCCTGCTCGCCGGCAGCGAGGCGGCCGCCCGCCTCGACCTCTCGGCCCTCTCGTCCTTGGTGCTCGAGAGCGCCGCCTTGGCGCTGGGTGACGCCGATCCCGACGAGCTCGACGAGGCCGACGAGGCTGGCCCCGGCCCGGCCGGCCCCGGCCGCGCCCCGGACAGCGCGCCGCGCGTCGCGGGGGGCCGATGAGCGGCGGCGGGGCGAGGCGGCCAGCGCCCGCGGCGACAGCGGCACCATCGCCCGCTGCACCATCGCCCGCTGCACCGTCGCCCGCTGCACCGTCGCCCGCTGCTCCGTCGCCCGCTGCACCGGCGCCAGCGCCCGAGGGCGCTCTGCAGCACGTCGATGCGGAGGCGGCGTGCCGAGGTGGGGCGCCGATGGGCGCGGACCAGCCGCTGCGCGCGACGCAGGCCGCGGTGGTGTCGTCACCCGAGGATGGCCTGCAGCACGTCGAACAGGCGCCGATGCGCGGGGGCTTGGCGCCGATCAGCGCGAGCCAGCCCCAGCGCGCCGCGGTGGCAGCGGCAGTGACTCCCCCCGAGGACAGCCTGCAGCACGTCGATCCGGCGCCGATGCACGGCGGCGGGGCGCCCGACGGCGCGGCCCGCCTCGGGCGCAAGAGCGCGGCCGTGCAGGCCGAGCCGGGCACCACGGTCCCTGCACAGGATGGCCTGCGCGACGTCGATCAGGGGCCTGGGGGCGTCCAAGCGGGGGGCGTGCAGGCTCCCCGCCGCGGCTACGCAGACCGGGTGCCCTTCCCTGAGGTGCTTACGCTGCGGCCGATCGGCGTGATGCGCAGCCCCTTCCGCGAGCGGCACGGCACCCCCCGCCAGGGCGTGGTCGACGACCAGCCGCTGCCGCCCACCGAAGGCGAGGTCGAGCTGCTCGACGGCATCCCGGGCGAGGCGCTGGCCGACCTCGCGGGCTTTGCGCGGGTCTGGCTGTTGAGCTGGATGCACCTCAACAACCCGGCTTGGTCGCCGATGGTGCGCCCGCCGCGCGGGGGGCAACGCCGGGGCGTCTTCGCCACCCGCAGCCCGCACCGGCCCAACCCCATCGCGCTGAGCTGCGTCGAGCTCGTGGCGGTCGAGGGGCGGCGCCTGCGGGTGAGCGGCCACGACCTCATCGACGGCACGCCGATCCTCGACATCAAGCCCTACCTGCCCTTCGCCGACGCCTTCCCCGGCGCGGCGGCGGGCTGGGTCGACGCCCTGCCGCGTGGGGCCGACGGCCGCCCGCTGGGGCCCCGGCTCAAGCGGCCATGAGCGCCCGCTGCCCCGGCGCGCGGCGCCTCGGGACCCGGCCCGCCGGGGGCCTGACCTGGCGGACGGCCTCGCGGCGCGGGCGGGGCGCGGCGCCGCGGCCGCCGCGCGGGCGGCTCCTCGGGTCCGCCTGCGGCGGGGCGCCGGGGCGGTCGACCGCCCGGTGGCCCATCCGGGTCGGCGCGCGCCCTGTGCTCTCCCCCGCGCTGGCCCTTGGGCTATGGTGGGGTCTATGTTGACACCGACGTTTTGCCGCCTCTGTGAGCGCGCGTGCGGCCTCCTCGCCGAGGTCGAGGGCGGCGCCCTGCGCGCCCTCACCGCCGATCCCTCTGACCCCGTGTGCGGGGGCGCTGCGCCCTGCGCGGTCGCTGCCGCCTCGGTGGGCGCGCTCCGTGACCCGCGCCGGCCGGTGCTCCCGCAAAAGCGGGTCGGCGGCGCGCTCGTGCCCGTCCCTTGGGACCAAGCCCTGCGCGAGCTGGGCGACGCGCTCCGGGCGCTGCGCGCGGCCCACGGCCCCGACGCGATCGGCCTGGTGCTCGGCGAGGGCCTCGTGCGCGCGCCCCTCGCCTTTGGCCGCGCGCTCGCTTTTGGCGTGGGCAGCGGCAGCCGCCACATCTTCAGCGAGCTGATGGACCTCGTGGGGCCGCGCCTGCGCGCGACTGAGGCCATGCTCGGCCACCCAGCGCTGCTGCTGTCCGACCTCGGCCGCGCCCACTACGTCGTGCTCGTCGGCGCCGAGGGGCCCGAGGCCGGCTGGGGCCCAGGGCAGGCCGGGGGCAAGGCCCTCGACGAGCTGCGCCACTCCCGCAAGACCAAGGGCACCAAGGTCATCGTCGCCGACGCCCAGAAGGGCCCGCTGTGCGCCGACGCCGACCAGCACCTGCCCCTGCGGCCGGGGTCAGAGCCCTTCTTCATCCTCGGCCTGCTCTCGGCGGCGGTGGCCGGCGGCTACCGCGACAAGCAGTTCGTCCGCGACTACAGCGAGGGCTGGGACGCCCTCGTCGAGGCGCTGGCGCCGTGGTCGGTCGAGCGCTGCGCCGAGCTCTGCGGCTTGGCGCCCGCCGCCTTGGCCGGCGTCGCCCTCAAGTTCCACCGCTCGCCCATGTCGGTGCTGCACCCGGGCTGGTCGGCCTTGACCGGCCCCCACGCCGATCTGGGCGCCTGGGCCTGGCTCTGCCTGCACGCGATCACCGCCAACGCCCTGCGCCCGGGTGGCCTCTACGACCATCGCGGGATCATTGACCTGCACGTCGCTCTCAGCCTGCTGCCCCAGGCCGAGGCCCCCAAGGTGGCCGGGCTCGACGCGCCGCTGCTCGCGCTGCAGGCCCCCGCCGCCGGGCTCGGCGCCGCGCTGCGCGCGGGCCAGGGCAGCCGCCCCCGCGCGCTGATCTGCGTCGAGGCCGACCCCGCCGGGCGCCTGGGCCCCGCCGACCAGGCGGCCCTCGACGGGCTCGAGCTTGTGGTCGCCCTCGCCCGCGCCCCCAGCGCCACGCTGGATCGCGCCGACTGGGTGCTGCCGGTCGCCCACCCCTGGGAGCGCGAGGACGTCGATCTCATCGCCAGCGCCATCTCTCCCCTCGATCTGCTGCGCCGCGCGCCGGCCCTCGTCGCCCCCGCGGGCGAGGCGCGCCTCACCGAAGACGTGCTGCGCGATCTCTTCGCCGCCCTGCACCCCGGCGTACGCGGCTCGTCGTTCGGGCTGCCCTTGACCCTGACCGGCCGCGCCCTCGCCGCGGCCGACCTGTCGGCCTGGCAGGGCCGCCTCATCGCGCTGGCCACCGACGCGGGGCCCGAGGCCCTCGCCGCCGCGCCCCACCGCCTCGAGGCCGGCGCCTCGGACCGCAGCCTGTGGCGCGTGAGTCACCCCTCGGGGAAGATCCAGCTCCTTCCGTCCTTCGCCCGCGCGGCCCTCGCCGGGGCGGCCGGCGCCGCCCCGCCTGCGCCGGGGCCGCTGCTGCGCCTGTCGGTCCGCGCGGGCTCGGGGCCCGACGCGCTGCACCAGCCCGACGCCGACGCCGACGCGCCCGCGCCGCGCGCCCGCCTGCACCCGGCCCAGGGCTGGGCCGAGGGGCAGCGCCTGCGCCTGCGGACGTCTGCCGGCGTGCTGGTGGTCCGGGCCGCCCTCGACCCGAGCCTGCGCGAAGACACCGTCCAGCTCAGCATCGCGCGTTGGCCCGCCGCCGCCGCGCTGCTCCCGCCGGCGGCCGCTGGCGCCCAGGCCCTCGACGGCCTCGCCGTGCAGATCAGCGCGGACTGAGCCTCTCTCGTCGTGGGTCGGCTCGACGCGGCCTGATGCGGGCTGACGTTGAATCGGCTCTGACGCCCCCCTGGCGACGAGCCTCACCCCAGCCGCGGTGGCCGAGGCCTTCGCGGCGAACGCCCTCCTCGCCCAGAGCCACCCCAAAACGCGCCGAGCTGGGGGCCGGGTCTTGGAGAACCGGCAAAGGGGGGCCTTTGCGGGCTGGCGCGCGGCGCTGCCATGCGCCGCGCGAAGCCGGCCCGCTAGCCCCACTTTGGCGGGGGTCGCCAGGGGCCTCGCAGGCCCCTGGCCTGGGGGCCGGCGGCCCCCGGCATCCATGGCGAAACAGCGCATGGACCGCGCGAACAGCATCGTCAAGTCGGTGAGGCCGTGCGTCGCGAGCGAGAGCCGAATTCGGCGAAGCCGGAATTAAGGGCAGAGCGCCCCGGTCCAGTCGCCGGCGTTGTCGTCCTCTTTGCACTCGGCGACCGCGCCGGCGAGGTCGCCCTGCAGGCGCAGGCCGTCGCGGGCCTGGGCCACCGTGACCTC
>JBJONS010000114.1:0-3541 GCA_046051725.1 Pseudomonadota bacterium
GGGCTGGTCAGGCGGTGGTTGAGCGCCCCGTCGTCGGTGAGCAGCAGCAGGCCGCTGCTCTCTTTGTCGAGCCGGCCGATCGGCGCGATCACCGGCTTGCGGGCGGCGAAGCGCGGCGGCAGCAGGCTGTAGACGGTGGCGCCGGGGTCGGACGTGCTGCAGACCACGCCGACCGGCTTGTGCAGGACGAGCGTGACCGGCGCGCGGGGATCGAGGGGCTCGCCGTCCACGAGCAGCACGCCGCCCGGGTCGCTGTCTTTGGGCCCGAGCGGCCGGCCCGCGGCGTCGGTCACCGCGCCGTCGCGCAGCAGGCGCGCGACCTGGGTGCGCGAGCCGTAGCCAAGGTTGCTGAGGAGCTTCTCCAGATCACGCGCCACGGGGGCCTCCACGCCAGGGCGGGGCGCCTATGGAGCGGGCGCGGCCCCGTCCACAGCGCCGGCATTCCCATCGGCGGCCGGGCAGCGGGCGGCGGCGGCCGCGGTCACCGTCGCCAGGGCCTGCTGCAGCGCGGCGATGTCGTCGGTCCGTTGGGGGTAGGACTCGGCCCAGGCGGCGACCTGGGGCGCCAGCGCGGTGATGTGGGCCTCCGCGGTCGGGCAGTCCCCGCGCTGGATGAGCCAGAGCACGCCGTGCTGGTGGATGGACAGGTCGACGACCGGGGTGTCGAGGAAGGGGCGCAGCCAGGTCGTCGGCGGGCCCTCGTCCAGCGCGAGGCCGTCGAGCCCCCGGGCCATCCGCCACACCCACAGCCGCGAGCGCACCGCGTCCCAGGCCACGCCGTCCTCGCCCGCGCTGAGCGTGCCGAGCAGCGCGTCGGCTTCGCTCCACCGGCCGCCCTCGGCCAGCTCCATCGCGTAGCGGTAGGTGAGCACCCGGTCGTTGGGGCTGCGGTCGTAGGCCTCTTTGGCCACGAGCAGGCTGGCGGGCTCTTGCACGTCGAGGCCGGCGACCGCGCCGGCGAAGAGCGCGCCCACGCCGGTGCCGGGCCGCGCGGTGAGGTCGCCGCCGTAGCGCTCGGCCACCATCGTGATCATCGGCCCCTGCCGCATCGTGTGCACGATGAGGAGGGCCTGCTCGGCGCCGTCTTCGTCGCCCTCGATCACCCAAGCCTCGCTCTGAAAAGACGGGTGGAGGGGGGCGGGCGCGGGCGCGGGGCGGGCCCCCCGGTCGCGGCGGCGGCTGGGCGCGAAGGCCCGCACCGGGTCGATCGCGGCGAGGCCCTCTGGCTCGTCGATCCGGTACAGGTCCCAGGCCAGCTGGGCGTCGACGCCGACCCCCGCGTCGGCCGGGATGTCGTCGCGCATCGCCCCCACGTCGGCCGGCCACATGCGGTCGGGCAGCGGCATGGTGATGCCCCGGTCGGCGAGGGGCACCGGGTGGCGGCCGCCGAGCAGGGCGCCGACCACCGGCGCGCCGCCCCAGGCGCCGAGCAGGGGCACCAAGGCGGCGGTGGCGGCGAGCGCGGCCGCGCCGCCGGCGATCTGGCGCAGGGCGGCGGTGCGGACCTGGGCCGCCGGGGCGCAGGTGGCCGGCTGGCCGACCAGCACGCTGAGCGCGCCGCCGAGCAGGCCGCCGAGGTGGCCCAGATCGCTGACCCCCTCGACCCCGAGGCCGCTGACGTAGAGCGGCACGAAGATCACGAGGTTGCCATAGCCGTAGAAGCGGCGGAACCGCTGGGGGATGCTGTCGCCCTCGCGGAAGCCGAACGCGATCTGGGCGCCCCACAGGCCAAAGGCGAGGCCGCTGCTGCCCACCGCGGGCACCTCCGAGGCCAGCCCGACGAGGCCGCCGCTGCCCGCCGCGGCGAAGAGCAGGGTGCGCAGCAGGCCCGCCGGCCCCACCGCCCGCTCGACCCGCATCGCGCAGTAGCCGATGATCGTGAGGTTGCTGATCAGGTGGCTCAGCTCGGCCTCGGGGGCGTGCACGACGTTGAAGCTGAGCACCGTCCACCAGCGGCCGGCGAGCAGGGTCGGGCCCTGCCCGGCGGCGACCGCGTACAGCGAGCGGTGCAGGTCGCCGGTCGGCCAGCCGCTGGCCTGCTGGGCGACGGCGATGAGGGTCAGCGCCAGCGCGACCACCGCGGTGAGCCAGGGCAGCGGCGCCTCGCGAAAGCGGGCGGCGAGGCGGGCCCCTGGCGCGTCGAGGGCCTCGGCCAGCGCGGGCACCTCGGCCGCGGTGCGCCAAGCGCCGTCGGTGAGCTGCGGGCTCTGGACCTCGGCCGCGGCGGGCAAGAGGCCGCGGCGCAGGTCCTCGTCGAGCGAGAGGGCGTCGGTCTCGTGCTCTTCGCCGTCGACGCGCACACGGACGCGGGCCGCGGTCGGGCGCGCGGGCGTGGGCTTGGGCTCGGACATGGGCACCCCCCGGCGCAGTCTGCGCCGCTGGGCCCGGCTGCGGGACCAACGCGGTGAAGATGACGTGGGCGACGCTGTCTTCGGCGCGTCATCTCTGCGTGAGCGGCGCGAGGGCGGGCGCCGCGGCGCGGGGCTATGCTCCACCCGTCGGGCCCACCGACAGGAGGTCCCCGTGTCTGTGCGCTCTGCTCCGCTCCCGTCTGCCCCCGCCCGCCGCTTGGCCCTCGGGCTGCTGCTCTGCGCGCCGGCCGCCGGCTGCTACGAGCCGAGCAAAGACACGGCGCCGCCCTACCGCGTCGAGGACGACACCGGCCAGACCGGCGGCGACGGCGGCACGGTCGACAGCGGGACCGACCCCGACGCCATCCCCAGCGGCATGGTCGGCACGGTGGGCGAGGTCGCGTTCACCGCCGAGATCTTGACCGCCCGGGTCGACGCCGGCTACCTGTTCATCGAGGGCATCAGCGCCGATGACGTGGGCATCCTGATCGACGCGGTCGACGGCCAGCTCGGCGTGCAGCCCCTGACCAGCGCCAACCCCTACGCGGCGCTGACCCCGGGCCCCGGCGCCGACGGCTGCGTGGCCGGCACCAACGGCGCGCCCGAGGGCGAGATCGACATCCTGCGGCTCAGCTCGACCGAGGTGGTGGCCGAGTTCTCCTTCGGGGCGGGCTGCGCCGACGGCGCGGTCGCGGTGGTCGGCACCATCCGCTCGGCCCTCTAAGGCGCCGGCCCAGGCCGCTCTTGGCCCTCCGCTCCGTGTGGGTCCACGGGGCGCGGGCGCTTGCCTCCACTCTGCCCTCTCCTGGTGGGTCCCCATGCGGTCGATGCGCGCCTCCTCCCTGCTGCTCTGCTCCCTGGTCGCCTGCCGCAGCGGTGAGGCCACGGTCAAGGACGGGGAGGCGGACAGCGGCGGCGCAGGGGAGGGGAGCGCCGACGGCGGGGGAGAGGGCGCCGATGGCGCCGATGGCGCCGATGGCGCCGATGGCTCTGAAGGCACCGACGGATCCGACAGCGGAGCTGCCCCCGACGGCCGCGCCTGGCCCTTCTCGCCCGACGAGCTCATCGAGGTCGAGATCACGCTCGACCCCGCCGACTTCGAGGCCCTGCGCCTCGAGAGCCGGTCCATCTTTGACGTGCTGGGCGGCGATTGCCTCGACGGCCCCTTTGAGAGCCCCTACACCGAGTTC
>JBJONS010000115.1:0-2918 GCA_046051725.1 Pseudomonadota bacterium
CGGATGAGATCACCGTCTTCGGCGATGATCTCGAGGCGGGCCCCGGCCTCGACCGGCAGCGAGCGGGCGTCGCCGCCGGGCCAGCGCAGGCCCTGGGCGGGGGCCACGGCGTAGACCACCGTGGGGGCGCCGACGACCGCGGCGGCCGCCGGAGCAGCCGGAGCAGCCGGAGCAGCAGGCGCCGGCTGGGCGAAGCCCGGGCCAGCGAAGGTGAGGAGCAGCAGCAGCGCGGCGCGGGTCAGCATGGGGCCTCCGGGGGAGGCCGGCTATCCTGGCCGCCGGCCCGCCTCCAGGCGCGGGCTTCGGATAGCAGCCCGCGTGTCCGCCCCTCCGCCGACCGCGCCGGCGCCCGCCGCACCGCCCCTCCCGCCGGCCGACGGGCCCGCTCCGTTCGGCGCGGCCGCGGTGGGCTCCCTGGCAGACAGCCTCGCCGCGCTCGGTCGCTTCGGCGTTTTTGTCGGCCAGGTCGCCGTCCGCGCCGCGCGCCCGCCCTTCTTTTGGGGCCCCCTGCTCGCCCACACCTGGGTGACCTCGGTGCGCTGCTTGCTGCCGGTGGTGGCGGTCACCACGCCCTTCGGCATGGTCATCGCGCTCGAGGGCCTCGAGATCTTCGGCCTCTTCGGCGCCCAGCGCATGCTGTCGTCGCTGGTCAGCGTGGCGGTGCTGCGCGAGCTCTCGCCGGTGCTGGCCAGCGTGCTCATCGCGGCCCAGGGCGGCTCGAGCTGCGCGGCCGAGCTCGGCGCGATGCGCATCAAAGAAGAGATCGACGCCACCGAGGTCATGGCGGTCGACGGCATCCAGCTGCACGTCGTGCCGCGGGTGCTGGCCCTGACCATCGCCTGCCCGATGCTCAACGTGGTGGGCTCGTTCTCGGGCCTCGCCGGGGGCTGGTTCACCGCGGTGGTGCTCAAAGGCGAGAAGTCCGGGATCTTTATGGAGAACCTCTGGGCGCTGGCCACCCCGATGGACGTGTGGGGCGGCGCCATCAAGACCACCGTCTTTGGCGCGGTCATCGGCCTCATCGCCGCGTACCACGGCTACTACGCCAGCGGCGGCGCCGCCGGCGTCGGCCGGGCGGTCAACGACACGGTGGTCCACAGCGTGCTCGTGTTCATCACCTTCAACTACTTGCTCACCAGCGCGCTGTTCGCCGGGGCGACCCCATGATGGACGCCGCGGGCACGTTTTTCAGCCGGGTGGGCGCCTACGCCTTCTTTGTCGGCGACTTCGTGGTGGCGGTGCGCCGCCACGGCGTGCCGTGGAAGCTCGTGCTGCAAGAGGCCTACTCGATTGGCGTGCGCAGCCTGCCCATCTTGCTCATCATCGCAGGCTTCGTCGGCACGAACCTCGCCTTGCAGGGCTACTTCGCGTTCAAGCCCCTCGGCGGCTCGCGCTTGGTCGGCATGTTTGTGTCGCTCGCTGGGGTCCGCGAGCTGGCGCCGATCATCGCCGCGGCGATGGTCGCGGCCAAGGCCGGCACCGAGATGGCGAGCCAGATCGGCGTCATGCGCATCCGAGAGCAGATCGACGCGCTGGAGGTCATGGCGGTGAACCCGATGGCCTGGATCATCGCGCCCCGCCTGGTCGGGATCATGCTGGTGCTGCCGGCCCTCACGATCATCAGCACGTTTATGATGGTCGGCGCGGGGCTCTTGGTCAGCGTGGTGCAGCTCGGCGTGCCGGCCGAGATCTTCCTCGAGCTCGCCTCGCAGGGGATCTCGGCCCCTGACTTCCTCTATGGTCAGGTCAAGGCGCTGATCTTCGGCCTGATCATCTGCACGGTGTCTTGTTATTTTGGGTTCACCTGCGAGCGTGGGCCCGAGGGCGTGGGCAAGGCCACCAACCAGGCGGTGGTGACCTCGGCCGTGATCTGCGTGGTGCTCAACTACTTCCTCAGCGAGGTCTTCTATGGCGGCGCCCACTGAGCCCGCGCCCGCGCTGGGCGGGGGTACCTGATGCTGCAGAACACCATCAGCGACGGCATCTTGCACGTGGCTGCGCCCGAGGCGGCGCCGCCCCCTCCCCTCATTCGGTTGCGCGGCCTGACCAAAAGTTTCGGTCCCAACACCGTGCTGAACAACGTGTCCTTCGACATCCCCGAGGGGCGGACGACCGCGATCATCGGGCCGAGCGGCACCGGCAAAAGCGTGATGCTCAAGCACATCGTCGGCTTGATCCGCCCAGACGCCGGTGAGGTCCTGTGTTTTGGGACCGACATGGCCCGCGCGCCCGAGCCGGCGCTCTACGCGGCCCGCCGGCGCATGGGCATGCTGTTTCAAGATGGCGCGCTGTTCGACTCTTTCACCGTCGGCGAGAACGTCGCCTTCCCGCTCGTGCACCACGCCCCGCTGATGAGCGAGGACGAGCGGAGGGCCAAGGTCAACGAGAAGCTCGCGCTGGTGGGGCTGCCGGGCACCTATGACCGCGCGACCGCCAGCCTCAGCGGCGGGCAGCGCAAGCGCGTCGGCCTGGCCCGGGCGATCATCATGGAGCCCGAGATCGTGCTCTTCGACGAGCCGAACTCGGGCCTCGACCCCATCACCAGCGACGCCATCGACCAGCTCATCTGCGACATGAAGCAGGCGCTGGGCGTCACCTTCGTGGTCATCACCCACGACATCGTCGGCACCGTCCGGGTCGCCGACTACATCGCGATGCTGTACCGGGGCGATCTCATCGCCTGGGGGCCGACCGCCGAGGTGCTCCGCGCAGAGCACCCCGTGCTGCGCGCCTTTCTGCAGCGCAACCTCATCCTCCCGCCCGCGGGGGGCAGCGGCGACGCCCGCCTGCCCGCGGTCCAGTAGGCTCCCCCATGGCGCGCTCGCGAAAGCATGAGATTGGTGTCGGCATCCTGGTGGTCGTGGCGGTGGGCCTGCTCGCGGTGATGTCGCTGCAGGTCGGCGCCCTGCGCGGCCTCG
>JBJONS010000116.1:0-19418 GCA_046051725.1 Pseudomonadota bacterium
CTGCCCCTCGACCCGGTCCTCGCCGCCCTCGCCGAGCACGCCGATGACTGAACATCCCCCGCTCCTCCAGGTCGACCCGGCCGAGGCCGCCGCCCTCTCCGCCGCGGTCGCCGCGCTCACCGCCCGCCTGCGCGCCGCGGCGGTCGCGGCGGGCCGGCCGCCAGACGCGGCGCGGCTGCTGCTCGCCACCAAGACGCAGCCTCCGGCGCGCATCGCCGCGGCGCTCGCCGGCGGCCACCGGCTCATCGGCGAGAACCGCGCCCAAGAGCTGCGCGACAAGGCGCCGGCGCTGGCCGGGCTCGCGCCCGAGTGGCACTTCATCGGTCCGCTGCAAAAGAACAAGATCAAGTACGTGGTCGGGACCGCCGCGCTCATCCACAGCGTCGACAGCCTCGAGCTCGGCGAGGCCATCGCCGCCGAGGCCCGCCGCCGGGCGCCGGGCGGCGTCCAAGACGTGCTGCTGCAGGTCAACATCGGCCGCGAGCCCAGCAAGGCCGGCGCGTCGCCCGACGAGGCGCTCACGCTCGCCGCGGCCCTGGCGGCCCTCCCGGGGCTCCGCCTGCGGGGGCTGATGGCCATCCCGCCCGCCGAGGACGCGCCCGCCGCGGCCCGCGCCTGGTTCGACGCCGTGGCCGGGCTGGCCGAAGCCGGCCGGGCCCGCGGGCTCGAGCTGCCCGAGCTGAGCATGGGGATGAGCGGCGACTACGGCGAGGCGGTGGCGGCCGGCGCGACGCTCGTCCGCCTGGGGACGGCCGTCTTTGGCGCGCGGGCCCCCCTTCTGCCGGTCGCCGACCCGCCTTCGCGGAGTTAGCCCCCCTCCAGCGAGGTTCTGGATGATTGACATGCACTGGCGGGGCCTGCACCTCGGCGGCGGGGATGCACCCGCGCTGGCGGCCGACGCCCCCGCGCCCGGCTTCGCGACGCCCGAGGCGCGGGCGTCCTATGCGCCGGACCTCGCGCTTGAGCCCACGCACCTTGAGCTGCGGGTCGAGCTCGACGAGCTCCGCCCCCGGCTGCAGGTCGAGGTGGTGCACCACCTCCGGGTCCGGCGCGCCGGCGCCCGCGTGATCCGCCTCGACGGCGTGCAGCTCGAGGGCCTCGAGGTCGACTGCCTCGATGGCGCCGCCCTGCGCCACAGCTACGACGGCGAGCAGGTCTGTGTGACCTTCGCCGAGGGCCTGTCCCCCGGCGCGACCCTCCGGCTTCGGCTGCGCTACGCGGTCGAGAGCCCGCTGACCGGCGTGCTGTTCAGCCTCGCGCAGCGCAGCGATCCGGCGGCGCCGGTGTTCGTGGCCACCGACCACGAGACCGAGCGGGCCCGGCACTGGCTGGCCTGCGTCGACCACCCCAGCGTGCGCACGACCCTCGACCTGCGGCTGGTCGGCCCCGCCCACTGGACGCTCATCGGCAACGGCGCCCAGGTCAGCGACGAGGCCGCCGCAGACGGCAAGCACGAGGTGCGCTGGCGGCTCGAGCAGCCCTGCCCGAGCTACCTCATCTGCTTCGTGGCCGGCGAGCTGGTCGAGGCCAAAGACGGCGAGGTGGACGGCGTTCCCATCGCCTACTACGCGCCAGCGCCGATCATCGATGAAGACCTCTGGCGCACCTTCGGCCGCACGGGCGCGATGCTCCGGTGGATCACGCGCTGGCTCGACCGGCCCTACCCCTACCCGAAGTACTTCCAGTTCGCGGTGCCGACCATCGGCGGCGCGATGGAGAACATCTCGCTGGTGAGCTGGGACGACTCGCTGGTCACCGACAAGCGCCTCGGCGAAGAGATCGGCTGGATCGTCGATGTCGTCAACCTCCACGAGATGGCGCACACCTGGTTCGGCGACGCGGTGGTGTGCCGCGACTTCGCCCACTCCTGGCTCAAAGAGGGCTGGGCGACCTACATGGAGTCGGTCTGGCTCGGCGACACCGTCGACGCAGACGCCGCCCAGATCCACCTTTTTGACGCGCGCCGCACCTACGTCGACGAGTGCGACGGGCGCTATGTCCGGCCCATCGTCACCCGGCGCTTCGACAGCTCGTGGGACCTCTTCGACGCCCACCTCTACCCGGGCGCGGCCTGGCGCCTGCACATGCTGCGCGGCATCCTCGGCGAGGACACCTTCTGGGCCGCCGTCCGCGACTACCTCCGCCGCTACGAGCACCGCTTCGCCGAGACCGACGACTTCCGGCGGGTGCTCGAAGAGCACAGCGGGCTGAGCCTCGCGCCCTTCTTTGACCAATGGCTGCACCGCGCCGGCTACCCCAAGCTCGAGGGCACCTGGACCTGGGACGGCGACCGGCGCGTAGGCCGCCTCGAGCTGCGCCAGACCCAGGTGCGACCCGAGGCGGGCGTCGGCCTGTTCCAGCTCGACCTCACCGTGGCGATCCAGCGCAGCTGCGGCCGGTGGGAGCGCCTGCCCCTGGCGGTGCGCGGCGAGCGCGCCACCCTCGAGTTCAGCGCCAATTTCGAGCCGCTGCAGATCATCGTCGACCCCGACGGCGCCGTGCTGCAGGTCACCGATCTCAAGCTCGGCGTCGAGAAGTGGGGCCGCACCCTGCGCGAGGGCCCGAGCGCCTGGTCGCGCCTCGAGGCGGCCGCCGCGCTCGGGCGGATCGGCACCAAGGCCGCGGTCGCCGCCCTGCGCGCCGCCGGCGCCGACGAGCCCCGCTGGGGGGTGCGCCGGGCGATCGCCACCGCGCTCGGCGCGGCGGGCAGCGTCGAGGCCGGTCGGGCCCTGGTGGCCCTGCTCGAGCTCGAGGCCGACCCCAAGGTCTTGGCGCACCTCGCTGAGGCCACCGGCAAGATCCGCCATAGCGTCGTGGTCGACGGGCTGATGAGCTGGATCACCGGCGGCGCCCAGCCCTACCGCGCCACCGCGGCCGCGCTCATCGCCCTCGGCAAGCAGCGCGACCCGCACACCGAGGCGCTGCTGCTCAGCGTGTCCTACGACAGCGGCTGGTGGGGCTGGGTGCAGCGGGGCGCCATCCAGGCCCTGGGCGAGCTGCGGACGCCCGCGGCGATCGCCCGCCTGCAGCAGGCCACCGCCTCCCCCGAGGTCCGCCGGCCGGGCCGGCTGGCCGCCGCCGAGGCCTTGGGCGCCGCGGCGCGCTGGTGCGAGCTGCCCGAGCGCGAGCGGGTGCGCGAGCAGCTCGAGGGCCTGACCCTGGACGCCGACTACGGCATGCGCCTCGCGGCCAACCGCGGGCTCGCCGCGCTCGGCGACCCGGCGGCCGCCCCGGCGATGCGCCGCAGCCTGCGCAGCTTCGCGGCCCAAGACCAGCCGCGGGTCCTCAAAATGGCCCAAGGCCTGCGCCCGGCGGGCGCGGCCGACGCGGGCCTCAGCCGCGCGCTCGAGCAGCTCGAGCGAAAAGTGCGGGTGCTCGAGGACAAGCTGGATCGCCAGCACCGGCCCGACACGCAGGCCTGAGCGGGGCGGATCGCCGGGGTCGATGGCGGGTGCCCGCCCCGCGCGCCGGGGCGGACCGCCGAGAGGCCCCCCGGGCGCGGCCCTCAGCCGCCGGCACGGGCTTCCCAGTCGGCGCGGATGATGGCGCCGACGTCATCCCACGACCGGAAGCCGACGTTGCCCTCGATGACCCGCATATCGGGGCCGATCACGACCCAGGCCGGGTAGCCCATGTCCTCGCCGGTGCTCTCTTCGAGGTAGGTCGGAAAGAGAGCGTAGGTCCAGCCCTTGTCGGCGAGCACCGGCTCGGTGAGGTCGAAGTCGCTGATCCAGCGGTCGACGGTCGCCGCACTCGGGGTGCCGAGTACGTCGCCAAGGCCGTTGCCGAGCACGTTGACCAGGCGCACCGGGATGCCCTCGGCCCGCAGCTCGGCCTTGAACGCCTCGCTGGTGTCGGCCATCGACCGGCAGGGCCCGCAGTCGCTCTGGCTCGCGTCCAAGACGACGTAGCTGCCGTAGAAGTCCCACATCGACACGTCCTCGCCGCAGGCGTCGGCGAGGCGCAGGTCGGGGCTGACCTCGCCGGTGGTCATCGGCCAAGTGGCGACCAGATCGCCGGGGTCATTGCACTCCCAGCCGCAGGCGTAGGGTTCGGCGCGCGGGCCGAAGGGATCGATCAGCACGGTGTCTTCATCGACATCCCAGCGCAGCGCGCCGGTGGCCGACAGGCGCATGGTGCCGCCGCTGGTCAGCTCGCTGTCGCTCTCCCAGGCCACCGGCTGGTCGACGCCCGGGGACGCGTCGGACAGCGTGGCCAGCGGCCCCGGGCTGAGCTGGGCGGCGCCCGCGCGCAGCAGCTCGAGGCCGCGCAGGGCCCAGGTCTCGGTGCGGTCGGCCGGCGCCCCGCCCGAGATCTGGGCGTAGCAGTCGGCGCCCTCGGTCATGACCGCCTCGCCCTCGACGATGAGCGCGCAGTCGTGGCACAGGTGGGGCACGTCGATCCGCTGCAGGCCGCTGTAGTCGCGGGTGTAGCTGCAGTCGGTGAGGCCGGTCGCCTCGGCGGTGGCGTCAAAGTCCAGGGTCCAGGTCACCAGCGCCTCGAGCCGGGCCGCCGGCACCTCGCGCGGCCCGCCCTCTTCCCCGGTCGTGCAGGCCGCCTGGATGCCGTCGACGTAGGCCGCGCCCTCCCCCTCGCCGCCGCCGTCCGCGCCGCCGTCGGCGCCGTCCGCGCCGTCCGCGCCCTCTCCGCCCCCGTCGGCGCTCCCATCAGCGCCGTCCCCTCCCCCGTCTGCGCCGTCCACGCCGTCGTCCGACGCTTCGGCGTCGCCGTCCTCGGCGGCCTTCTCGCCGTCACACGCGACGAGGCCAAGGGTGAGCAGCGACATCAACAAGCGGGCGCGAGTCGGGATCATGCAGAGCTCCAGGTGGGTGGCCCGAGTCTACCCGAGCGCGCGCCGTCCGCGGCGCTCCGGGCTACCTGGGCGGCCCCTCGCGCCCGGAGCCGCCCCCGATGAGCACGCCGACCCCGCTCCCTGCCCTGCCCCGCTTCGCCCACGACGCGGTGGTCGAGTGTGTCCCCAACTTCAGCGAGGGCCGCGACAAGGCCGTCATCGACGCCATCGTCGACGCGATGCGCGCGGTCAACGGCGTGTCGGTGCTCGACGTCGACCCCGGCGCCGCCACCAACCGCACCGTGGTGACGCTGGTGGGGCACCCCCTGGCCGTGCTCGATGCGGCTTTTGCCGGGATCGCCGCCGCCCAGGCCCGCATCGACATGCGGCGCCACAGCGGCGCGCACCCGCGCATCGGGGCGACCGACGTCTGCCCCTTCGTGCCGGTGCGCGGGGTGACGATGGACGACTGCGCCGCGCTGGCCGCCCACCTCGGCGCGCGGGTGGGCGATGCGCTCGGCATCCCGGTCTACCTCTACGAGCGGGCGGCGCGGTCGCCGGGCCGGGTCAACCTCGCCGACATCCGCGCCGGCGAGTGGGAGGGCCTGGCCGACAAGCTGCGTGATCCCTCTTGGACCCCCGACTTTGGCCCGGCCGAGCCGACCGACGCGGTGCTGGCGAGCGGGGCCACGGTCATCGGCGCCCGGCCCTTCCTCATCGCGCTCAACGTCAACCTCAACACAAAGAACGTCCGCAAGGCGAACAAGATCGGCGCGATCGTCCGCGAGAAGGGCATCTACCGCAAGGATGAGCAGCTCAACATCATCCGCGACGCCGAGGGCAAAGGCATCCGCGACCCGGGAATGTTCCCCTGCGTCAAGGCGATCGGCTGGTTCATCGAGGAGTATGACCGCTGCCAGGTGAGCATCAACTTCACCGACCACATGGTCAGCCCGGTGCACGAGGTGGTCGACGCCATCCGCCGGGTGGCCGACGCCGAGGGCGTGGTGGTGACCGGCTGCGAGCTGGTGGGGCTCATCCCCCTCGACGCGATGCTGGCGGCGGGCCGCCACTACCTGCGGCGCCAGGGCGGCAACGCCGGCGCGCCCGACGGCGAGCTCATCGAGGTGGCCATCCGTTCGCTTGGGCTGCGCGACGTGCGCCCCTTCGACCCCAACCAAGCCATCATCGAGCGGCGGGTCGCCGGCGACGGCCGCTTGGTCGGCGCGACGGTCCGCGGCTTCGTCGACCAGCTCAGCTCGGTCTCGCCCGCGCCCGGCGGCGGCTCGGTGGCGGCCCTCTGCGGCGCGCTCAGCGCGAGCCTCTCGGCCATGGTCGCCCAGCTCACCAGCGGAAAGAAAGGCCACGAGCACCAAGACGCCGAGATGGACGCGCTGGCGGTCGAAGGGCAGCGGCTCAAAGAGGCCTTCCTCGACGATGTCGACGCCGACACCGCGGCCTTCGACGCGATCATGACCGCGTTCGCCCTGCCCAAAGACACCCCGGCCCAAAAAGAGGCCCGGCGGGCGGCGGTCGAGGCGGCGACCCAGGGGGCGGCGGCGGTGCCGGCGCGCGTGCTGGCCCGGACGAAGCGGGTGGCTGCGCTCGCGGCGGCGGCGGCGACCGGCAACCGCAACGCGCGCTCGGACGCGGGCGTGGCCGGGCTCTGCGCCCGCGCCTGCGCCGAGGGCGCCTACTACAACGTGCTGATCAACATCTCGGGCCTCAAAGACCAGGCGGTGGCGGCCAGCTTCCGGGCCGCCGCCCAGGCCGACTGGGAGGCGGTGGTCGCCCAGACCGAGGCCCTGGCCGCCCAGATCCGCGGCGAGCTGCAGGCCACCAAGGCCTGAGCAGCGCCGCCCCGCCGGTCGACCGGCTCATCGGAGGGTGAACAAGCGGGGGCGGGGGGCTCCGCCCCCCGCAACGCCCCCCGGGGCGGCGCCAGCGCGGGCCGGGCGCGCCCCGCCTCAGGCCGCCGGGCCGTCCGCCGCCTCGACCACCGGGCGCCCGCCGGCGGCGGCCGCCGCCGCGTCGAGCCGATCAGGCTCCTCGCCGTCGAGATCGACGGTCAGCAGGCCGTGCTCGGGCCAAGTGTGCAGCACGAGCGCGCGCCCCGGGTCGAGGCCCGCCCAGGTCAGGCCGTGGGGCGCAAAACGGTGCTCCCGCCGCTCGGACGCGGCGAAGGAGCCCTGCAGCACGTCAAGGAGCGCGTCGGGGTCCGGGTGGGCCCAGCACGAGCGCCAGCCGGTCGGCGTCGGGCGCCACGCCGGCCCCGCGGCGGCCACCGGCCCCCGCGGCGCCCAGCGCCACGCGCCCGGGCCCAGCGCGGCGGCACCCTGGCCCTCGACGGCCCCCGCCGTGGTCGGACCGCAGGAGAACACCGTAAAGCAGGACCACCCCGGCCCGGTCGCCCACGCGCAGTGCGAGGCCGACAGCAGGCTCAGCGCCCGCGCGCCGCCGGGCGTGGTGGCGGCCAGCGGCGCGCCCAGCCGCTGCAGCCCGAGGCCGTCGGCGAGGGCGCAGAGCGCCGCGGACCGGTCGGCCAGGTCCAGACGCAGCGCCGGCTCGGCCGCCCAAAACCAACCCTGCAGGCCCAGCAACGGCCCGGCCGATGGCGTTGTACCGGCGCCCGCCATTCCCCTCCTCCCCCCGCGCCGCCGCGGGCCCGCCGCAATAACTGGCCGCCCGCCGCACCCGCCTCCCCCGGAGCCCCCGTGACCGAGCCCGTTGATCTGCCCGCGCGCGCCACCGCGCGGCTGCCCGTCGCCGTCCTCGGCGCCACCGGCATGGTGGGCCAGCGCATGATCGAGCAGCTCCGGGATCACCCCTGGATCGAGCTGGCGGCGGTGGCGGCGAGCAGCCGCAGCGCGGGGCGCAGCTACGGCGAGGCGACGACCTGGCGGCTGCCGGGCAGCATGCCCCCCGAGGTCGCCGCGATGCCGGTGCGGGTCTGCGCGCCCGACGCGATGCCGCCGGGCGTGCGGGTGGTGCTCAGCGCGCTCGACGCCGACGCCGCCCGCGAGATCGAGGGCGCCTTCCGCTCCGCGGGCTTCGGCGTGATCACCAACGCGAGCGCCTTTCGGGCCGACGCCGACGTGCCGCTGGTCGTGCCCGAGGTCAACCCAGCGCACCTGAGCCTGCTCGACGGCCAGGGCCCCGGCTTCATCCTCGCGAACCCCAACTGCTGCGCCGTGCCGCTGGCCATCGCGCTCGCGCCGCTGCACGAACGCTGGGGCGTCGAGGCGGCCGTGGTGGCGACCTGGCAGGCGGTCTCGGGGGCGGGCTACCCCGGCGAGTCGGCCTGGGACATGGTCGGGAACGTGCACCCCCACGCCGGCAACGAAGAGCAGAAGCTCAACATCGAGCCGCAGAAGCTGCTGGGCGCGCCCGGGGCGCCCGCCGACTTCCCGGTCTCGGCCCGCTGCGTGCGCGTGCCGGTCGCCGACGGCCACCTGCTGAGCGTGAACCTGCGCCTGCGCGGGGCGCCCCCGCTCGAGGCGGTGCGCGAGGCCCTGCTCGGCTTCACCGGCCGCTGCCCCCCGCTGCCGAGCAGCCCCACCCCGCTGATCGTGCACCAGCCCGGGCGCGACCGGCCGAGCCCCCGCTTCGACGCCGGCGCGGGGGGCGGCATGGCGATCACGGTGGGTCGCATCGAGGCCTGTCCGGTGATGGGCGTGAAGTTCTTCGTGCTGGGCCACAACACCGTGCGCGGCGCTGCAGGCGCGGCGGTCGCCAACCTTGAGCTGCTGCTGCGGCTCGGGCGCCTGCGCCTGCCCCCGCAGGGCTGAGCGCCGCCGCCCGCACTGAACACCGCTGCTCGCCGATCAGGGATGCTCCATATCCGCACCCAGATTCTGACCCGCCGCTGATTGACACTGAACATCTGAACGGGTAAGCTCGGCCGAGCCCCCGCCCCGAGCGCCGCACGCCATGGCCCAGCCGCCCGACATCCAGCCCGTCGCCCTGCACGACGCCACCCGGCGCCGGTACCTCAACTACGCGCTCTCGGTCATCACCTCGCGGGCGCTGCCCGACGTGCGTGATGGCCTCAAGCCCGTGCAGCGGCGCATCCTCTACGCGATGTTCGTGAACCTCGGGCTGCGGCCTGACGCGCGCTACCGCAAAAGCGCCGCGGTGGTCGGCGAGGTGATGGCCAAGTACCACCCGCACGGCGACACGAGCATCTACGACGCGCTGGTGCGCATGGCGCAGCCGTTCTCGCTCCGCCACACCCTGGTCGACGGGCAGGGCAACTTCGGCTCGCTCGACGGCGACTCTGCCGCGGCCATGCGGTACACCGAGTGCAAGCTGCGCCCGCTGGCCGTCGACCTGCTGTCCGAGATCCGCAGCCAGACCGTCGACTTTCGCCCCAACTATGACGGCCAGCACGCCGAGCCCGAGGTCCTGCCCGCCCAGTTCCCCCAGCTGCTGGTCAACGGCAGCGAGGGCATCGCGGTGGGCATGGCGACCCGCATCCCGCCGCACAACCTGCGCGAGGTGATCGACGCCACCGTCGCGCTGATCGACGACCCCGACGCCAGCGTCGACCAGCTCTGCCGCAAGCTGCGGGCGCCCGACTTCCCGACCGGCGGGGTGATCCTGAACAGCGCCGACGAGCTGCTCGACGTCTACCGCACCGGCTCGGGCACGGTCCGGGTGCGCGGCCGGTGGACCAGCGAGCGCTCCGGGCGCAAGGCGCTGGCGGTCATCCACGAGATCCCCTACGGCATCAACAAGGCGACCCTGGTCGAGAAGATCGGCCAGCTCGTCGCCGAGCGCAAGATCCCCCAGATCACCGACGTGCGCGACGAGAGCACCGACGTGGTCCGCGTGGTGCTCGAGCTGCGCGCGCCCGAAGACGCCCCCGCGGCCCTCGCCTACTTGTTCAAGCACACGGCGCTGCAGTCGGGCTTCCCGGTCAACCTCACCTGCCTCATCCCGCCGGCCGGCGGCGGGCTGCCGGCGCCCACCCGGGCCGACCTGCGCACCATCCTGCAGGCCTGGCTCGGCTTCCGCTTCCGCACCGTCGAGCGGCGCTTTGACCACGAGCTGCAGCAGCTCCGTGCGCGGATCCACATCCTGATCGCCTTCGCCGCCGTCTTCGACGCGCTCGACGAGGCGATCCGCCTCATCCGCACCGCCGAGGGCCGCCGCGAGGCGCACGAGCGCTTGGTCGAACGCTTCGACTTTGACGACACGCAGGCCCAGGCGGTGCTCGAGCTGCAGCTGTACAAGCTCGCCAAGCTCGAGATCAACGAGATCCGCGCCGAGCTGGCCGAGAAGCAGGCCCGGGCCGACGAGATCGAGCGCATCCTCGGCGACGAAGCTGCGCTGTGGGCGGTCTGCCGCAAAGAGCTGCTCGACATCCGGGCCCAGTACGGCGAGCCGCGCCGCACCCGGGTCGGCCCCCACGACGACGAGCCCGAGGTCAGCTACGACGAAGACAACTACATCGTCGCCGAGGACGCCTACGTCATCATCACCCGCGACGGCTGGATCAAGCGCCTCGCCAGCTTCGGCGGGCTCGAGAAGCTGCGGGTCCGCGAGGGCGACAGCGTGGGCTGGGTGCTGCTGGCCGCCACCACGGCGACGGTGTGCTTCTTCACCGACCAAGGCTCGGCCTACACCCTGCGGGTCGACGCGGTGCCGGCCACCACCGGCTACGGCGAGCCGGTCCAGAAGCACTTCAAGTTCGCTGACGGCGAGCGGGTGGTCGGCGTCGCGACCTCGGACCCGCGCGGGCGTCCGCCGGCGGGCGAGGGCGAAGAGGGCGAGCTCGGCCCCTTCGGCGTCGCCGCCGCGCGCAACGGCAAGGGCTCGCGCTTCCTGCTCAGCGGGGTGCTCGAGCCGAGCACCCGCAACGGGCGCCGCTACGCCAAGGTCGAAGACCCGACCGAGGCGGTGGTCGGGGTGCAGCTCTGCGAGGGCAGCGAGCTGGTGCTCGTGGTCAGCCGCGCCGGGCAGGCGCTGGCCCTGCCCGCCGCCGAGGTGAACCTCGTCCGCGGGGCCGGCAAGGGCGTCATGCTGCTCAAGATCGATGAAGATGACGCGCTGATCGCCATCGCGGTCAAGCGGGGCCCGGGCCCGACCACGGCCGTTCAGCCGGCCAAGGGCCCCGAGCTCGCGCTCGACGCCGAGGCCCTGGTCGGAAAGCGCGGCGGCGCAGGCAAGGCGGTGGCGCGCAAGCTCGCCCCCTGCGCCTGGGCGCCCACCCCCGAGCGCCTCGACCTGCTGTTCGCCGTCGCCGACGAGGGCGACGCGCCCGAGGCGCCCCGGCCATGACGAGCACCCGCACCCCACCGCGAGAGGGCACGATGAGCGCCTACACCGCCCAAGACATCACCGTGCTCGACCAGATGGAGCACATCCGGCGCCGCCCGGCGATGTACATCGGCTCGGTCGACAGCGACGGCCTGCACCACCTCGTGCGCGAGATCGTCGACAACGCGGTCGACGAGGTCATGAACGGCCACGCCTCGAAGATCGAGGTCAGCCTCGGCCCCGATGGCCGCACGGTCGAGGTCACCGACAATGGCCGCGGCATCCCGGTCGACGAGCACAAAGAGTACCGGAAGTCCGCGCTCGAGATCGTGTTCACCATGCCGAACTCGGGCGGCAAGTTCGACCGGCGCAGCTACAAGACCTCGGGCGGGCTGCACGGCGTCGGGGCCAGCGTGGTCAACGTGCTGTCCGAGAACCTCGACGCACTGGTGCGCCGCGACGGCTTCGAGTGGACCCAGGGCTACCGCCGGGGGCGGCCCCGCGGCCCCGTGGTGCGGGGCAAGGCGACCAAGCAGACCGGCACCACGGTGCGGTTCACGCCCGACCCCGAGATCTTCGGCGACACCGCCTTTGAGGCCGACGTCATCCGGGCGCACCTCGAGACCAGCACCTACCTCAACAAGGGCCTGCGGATCACCTTCGTCGACCAGGTCGCCGGCACCCGCGACGAGCTGCACCACCCCGGCGGGCTGCACGAGTTCAACCTCGCGCTGATCCGCGAGGCGGGCGCCGCGCCGACGACCGACCGCATGTTCACGCTCGAGCGCGCCGACGACCCGCGGATGGACCTCTGCCTGTGCTGGACCGACGCGCCGCGCGAGCGGCTGCGCACCTTCGTCAACGGCATCCACACCCGGGGCGGCGGGACCCACGAGCAGGGCGTCAAGGACGCCATCGTCAAGGCGGTCCGCAACTACATCGACACGCACGACGCCCAGCTGCCCCGCGGCCTCAAGCCCACCGCCGAGGACGTCCGCGAGGGCATCGTCGGCGTCGCCTCGGTCTACATCGCCGAGCCCCAATTCCAGAGCCAGACCAAAGAGCGGCTGAACAACCCCGAGGTCAAGGCCCTGGTCGAGGGGGCCGTGCGCCCCAGCCTCGAGCGCTGGCTGCAAGACAACAGCAGCATCGCCGACGCGATCCTCGCGCGCGTCGTGCTCGCCGCGCGGGCCCGCGAGGCGAGCCGAGAGGCCACCGCGCAGGTGCGCCGCAAGGGGCCGGTGCAGCGCAAGCTGAACCTGCCGGGCAAGCTCGCCGACTGCTCGAGCTCCGACCCGGCCCGCTGCGAGCTCTTCCTGGTCGAGGGCGACAGCGCCGGCGGCTCGGCCAAGCAGGGCCGGGATCGCATGGTGCAGGCCATTTTGCCCTTGCGGGGCAAGGTGCTGAACTCCGAGCAGGCCAACCTCAACAAGGTCCTGTCCAACAGCGAGCTCAACGACATCGTCAGCGCGCTCGGCTGCGGCATCGGCAAGGACCTCGACCGCAGCCGGCTGCGGTACAACAAGGTCATCCTGCTGATGGACGCCGACAGCGACGGCCACCACATCGCGACCCTCTTGCTCACCTTCTTCTACCGGTACCTGCGCCCCCTGATCGACAACGGGCACGTCTTTTTGGCGCAGCCGCCCCTCTACCGCATCGACGCGGGCAAGAAGACCTGGTGGGCGGCCGATGAGCGCGAGCGCGAGCGCATCATCAAGCGCCTGCCCCCGCGCAGCAAGCCCGAGATCAGCCGATTCAAGGGCTTGGGCGAGATGATGCCCAGGACGCTGTATGAGACCACCCTCGACCCGCAGCGCCGGCGGCTCCTGCAGGTGGCCATCCCCGAGGGCGCCGCGCTCGAGACCGAGCAGGTCGTGATGGACCTGCTCGGCAAGGACCCGCAGACCCGCTTCCGCGAGATCACCCGGTGGATGAGCCTCGTCGAAGAGGTCGACGCCTGAGTGGGCCTTCCCCGCGGTGGTGGTACAGCCCCCGGGGCGATACGGCGTCTGCTCCACCGGCACAGGGTGTGACTCGATGTTTCAGTGGCTGATGCGCCTTTTGGGGCTCGCCCAGACCCCTCCGCCGAGCCCGGCGCCGCCCCCCCCTGCGGCGCCGGACGAGCCCCCGCGCGCCGCGGTCGTCCTCCCCCTGACGCCCGTCGACGCCTCGGCCGAGGCCACCCGCGCCGCTCCCCCAACGCCGCGCGCGGTCACCGCGCAGGCGCCCTGGCGCCGGGGCGCCCCCGCCCCGGCCCTCGACCTCGCGGCGGTCCGCGGTCACCTGCGCTTCACCCTCGACGAGCTCGCGGGCCGCGCCTCCAACAACGCCGACCGCGCCCTCCCCGAACAGCTCAACCGCTTGATCTCCACCGATCAGCTCGACTTGCCGCCCTTCCCCGACGTGGCCCGCGAGCTCGACGAGCTGCTCAAGCAGACCACCACCGACATCCTGCAGATCGCCCGGGTGGTCGAGCGCGACCCCGGCTTGGTCCGGCGGGTCTGGACCCACGCGCGCAGCGCCGCCTACTCGGCCGCGCCGCGCAGCCTGCACCACGCCGTCGCCCGGGTCGGCCTCGACGCGCTCTGGCGCATCGGCATGAGCGTCTGCCTCAACGAGGCGACCTTCAAGCTGGACGGCATGCAGGACCAGGCCGACCGCGTCCGCCAGCACGGCATCGTCGCGGCCGAGGTCGCCGCGCTGCTCGGCGGCGAGCGCCGCGGCGCGCTCTACCTCTCGGGCCTCCTCCACGGCGCGGGCGAGCTCATCGTGCTGCGGGCCACCTCGAGCCTCCCGCACCCGCGCCCGAGCCCGATGATGATCCAGCAGGTCATCGAGGCCACCCGCGCGCCGCTCGGCGTGCTGGTCGCCACGAGCTGGAACCTCGGCCCCACCGCCGCGGCGGGCATCGGCTTCTTCCCCGCGCCGGATCTCGCGCCGGCCGCCGATCGGGCGACCGCCCGCATCGTGCGCGCGGCGAGCATCGCCGCGACCGCCACGGCGCCGCAGCTCGTCGGCGCGCCGCCCATCGACCCCGAGCTGGCCGCGGCTGACATCCGCGAGCTGGGCCTCGACGCCACGGCGGCCCTGCGCCGGGCCGACGAGGTCTGGCGCAGCCTCGGCGAGAGCGCCGACCCCACGGCCTGATCCTTCGACGCGCGCCCGGCCCGGTGGGCGGGTCACCCGCCGGGGTCGCTCAGCGGCGCGCCGCCTTGCGCAGACCGCGGCGGCCGGGCTGCGGGCCGGGGGTCTCTGCCACCGCCTTGCGGACCTCGTCGAGGGACACGATGAAGTAGTCCTCCGAGGGGTCCATCGTGTTGAGCCAGTCGCGATCAGCGCTCGGCCGCGCCATCACCGTGGGCCGACGGTTGCGCCACGCGAAGCCGCCCTCGACAATGTACATCGCGTCGCCGTTGACCAGATCGCCCTCAGGGCCGATAAAGGCGACCACCGTGTAGCCGGTGACCGAGACGGGCCGCTCACCGGCCCGCCCGCCCGAGGCCGCCGCGCGGGGGATGGCGAACTCGGCGATGTCACCGGGTCGGGCCGCGCCCCGCAGCCCCTCGGTGACCAGCACCGAGACCACGTCCGAGAAGCCGCGGGCGCCGTAGTCATCCCGCGAGGTCAGGACCTCGCCCACAATGACGCTGTAGGCGCCTTTGGCTTGGTCACGGACCCGGCCGCGGGACTCCGCCCAGCCCTTGTCGGCGCGGAGCGGATCGCGGACGTCGAGCTCCAGCGCCTCGCCCCAGGGGCCGCGCATGGGGCCGGCGTCGGCGGCCGCGGCGTGGCGCACCACGGTGGCGTCCGCCGGAGCGGGGTTGGCGTGGGCCGACCCGCCCGTCAGGGCGAGGCCAGCGAAGACGAAGAGGGGGAGGATGTATGGCTTCATGATCCCGGGGTCGGATCGGCGACCGCAGACCATGAGCCCCCGCGCCGCCCCGCGCCGTGCAAGCTACGGCCCGCGACACCCAGACCGGCAGAGCGCGATGATCACCCCGCCAGAACCCGCCCTTGATCTGCCCGAGCACCGGCGCCTGGTGGCCGCGATCCGGGCCGAGGGCCGGGCGTTCGGGCAGCTCGCCCCCCGGTCGATCTGGAGCTTGAGCGCCGGGCAGGCCCTCCGCCTGACCGGGTCGGGCGACGGGCTGGGCGTCGAGGCCGTCCCCGCCGCGGGCCCCGCGGGCTGGATGCCCCCGATCAGCGGCCCCGAGCGCGCCCCGGACGTGCAGATCCGGGAGCTGCTCGCCCGCCTCGGCGGCCACCTGGGCGCCGCGCCCCGCTGGTGGCGCCGCAGCAGCCTGACCGGGGCGCTCCACCCCGCCGACGCGCCCGAAGAGCACGCCCCGCTCGGCGATCTGCCACACGAGGCGCTCGCGGCCGGGGCTCCGGTCTGGGCGCGCGCCGGCGCAGAGGTGCGCTGCGCTTGGCCCTTCATCGAGGGGACGGTCGCCGCGGTGCTCGATCTGCGCCTGCCGGCCGAGGGCGACCCGGGCCGGTGGGAGGCCGCGCGCCGGGCGGTCGAGCGCCTGGGCGCCGAGGAGCTGCGCCGCGCCGCCGAAGCGGCCGCCGCCCGCGACCGCCGCTACCTCGAGGCGGTGCTGCGGGTCACCCACGATGGCGTGCTGGGCGGCACACCCGACGGAGGGGTGGTCATCTACTCCGAGCGGCTGGAGGCGATGGTCGGCTGGACCCACGCCGAGGTGGATCAGGGCGCGTGGCCGCACCGGGTCTACCCCGACCCCGAGGTCCGCGCGAAGATGATCGAGAACATCCGATCCCACTTCGATGACACACAGTTCGAGGGTCACGAGGTCGAGCTGCAGACCCGGGCGGGGGGCGCCATGCCCTGCCGGCTGCGGACCGTCCAAAGCACCGATGAGCACGGCCAGGTCGTCGTGCTCGGCGCCTTTCAAGACCTCACCCGGGCCCGCGCCGCGGCGGTCCGCGGGCAGCAGCAGGCCAACATCAACGCGCTGGGCCACCTCGCCGCGACGATCGCCCACGACTTCCGCAACCTCCTGGCCCTGATCGCCGGCCACGCCTCGGTGCTCGAGGCGGGCGCCACCGGCGACGCGGCCCACCGGGCCACCCGGATCCGGGCCACCGCCGAGCGGGGCGGGGCCCTGGCCCGCCGCCTGCTCACCTTCGGCAGCGCCCGCCCGGTCGACCTGCAGCCGGTGGACCTCATGGCCGAGCTGGAGCGGGCGCTCGAGCCGCACCGAGGCGCCGAGGGCGCGGCGGCCCTCGGGGCCCCGCCCGGCCCCGCCTGGGTGCGCGCGGACCTCAACCTCCTGCACGAGGTCCTCGACAACGTCCTCACGAACGCGATCACCGCCCAAGGGGGCGAGCCCGACGGGCTCCAGCTGCGGGTCGACGCCGCTCCGCCGCCGGCCCAGCCCAGCTTCTCGGCGCTCGAGCCGCACCGGCCCCTCATCCACCTCGCGATCTGCGACCGGGGCCCCGGCTTTTCGGCCGAGGCGCGGGCCCAGCTGTTCCAGCCGTTCTTCTCGACCCACCGGCACGGCCACGGCCTCGGGCTCGCGAGCGTGCGCCAGCTGGTGAGCCTGATGTCGGGCGCCGTGGACGTGCCCGCCGGCGCCCCCGGCGGGCGGATCGACCTGTGGCTGCCGCGATCGAGCCCGCCCACCGCCGCGGTCAGCGCCGCGCCCGCCCGCCCGCCACGCGGGCAAGAGCGGGTCTGGGTGCTCGATGACGAGGAGGACATCGGCGAGATCGTGAGCAGCATGCTCTCTGAGCTCGGCTACCAGGTCCGCGCCTTCACCGACGCTGACGCCTTTCTGCGGGCCATCGACCTCGAGCGCCCGCTGCCGGACGCGCTCATGCTCGACCTCCACATCGGCCGGCACAGCGGCCTGCGCCTGCTCGACGAGCTGCGGTCGCGGGGCCTCCGCCAGCCGGTCCTGCTGTGCACCGGCGGCGTGCCCCCGACGCTGACCGATCCGCGCGCGCACCTGCTCGAGAAGCCCTTCGATCAGCTGCGCCTCGCCGTCGCCCTGCGGTCGCTGATCGACCACATGGTCTTCGGCGGGACCGGTCGGCGGCCGCCGGCCGCCCGCTGAGCCTGAGCCGGGAGCCGGGCCGCGGCCTCAGCGCTGGCAGCCCCCACAAGAGAAGGTCGACCGGCCGCTGTCCACCGTGCGCGAGAGGATCGCGCCGCAGCGAAGGCAGGGCGCGCCCTCGCGGCCGTAGACGCAAAAGGGGCTCTCGCCGCCGCCATGCAGCAGGACCAGCGGCCCGGCCCCGATGTCGGCGAGCGCCGCGCTGGCCCAGGCGTGGAGCCCCTCGGCCAGGGCCGCCCACTCCGCGGGGCGGAGGCTGTCGACCGGCCGCCGCGGGTCGAGCCCGGCGCGCCAGCAGCCCTCCGCGGCGCCGATGTTGCCCACCCCGCGCAGCCGGTGCGGGTCGAGCAGCGCCACCTTGATCGCGCCGCGCCCGCCGCCGAGCGCCGCCTGCAGCGCCTCCCCCGAGAGCCGCGTGGGCCAGGGCTCGGGCCGCGGCGGGAGCAGGGCCTCGGCCGCCGCCGCAGCGCACAGCTCGACGGTCGCGAGCCGGCGGGGATCGTCGAGGACCAGCCACAGCAGGTCATCCTCACCCCCGAAGCCGAGCAGGAGGCGGGGGTGTCGGGCCCCCTCATCGCCGCGGAGCAGGCGCCCGGTCATGCGCGGCGCGATCACGAGCCGCTGCCCGTCGAGCACCAGGAGGAGGGTCTTCCCGCGGCGCTCGACCGCCCGCAGGACAAGGCCACGCGCGCCGTCCAGCGGGGGAAGGCGCGGGCAGCGGGCCTGGACCACGTGCAGCGTCCGGCCGAGCGCCGCCTCGGCGCCCCTCCGCATCCACTCGACCTCGGGCAGCTCAGGCATGCGCGCCGCCTAACGCCGCGGGCTGGGCGGCCTCGCCTCCGTAAAGATCCCAGCGGTCCGCGCCGAACCCACCGGAGCGCGCCCGGCCGGCGCGCACCCCGGGGGAGCGGAATGAGCGCGCCACGCACCGTCAGGTTCCTGGAGACCATCGGCACCGGCGGCTTTGGCTCGGTCTACCTCGCCGAGGTGCACGCGCGGGGCGGCTTTGTGCAGCGCCTCGCGGTGAAGGTCCTCTCCGCCGAGCTGGCGGCGTCGAGCGACGTCGCCGCCCGCCACCGCGACGAGGCCCGGCTGCTCGCCTTGCTGAACCACGACAACATCGTCAAGGTCGTCGACATGGTGGAGATCGACGGCCGACCAGCCCTGCTGATGGAGGTCGTCGACGGCGTCGACGGCGGCGCGCTGCTCCGGCACGCCCCGCTGCCGGCGCGGGCTGCGGTCGAGGTCGGCCAGGCCGTGGCCAGCGCCCTGCGCTTCGCCAGCGAGACGCCTGAGCCCGGCACCGGCCGCCCGCTGGCCGTGGTGCACCGGGACATCAAGCCCGCCAACATCTTGATCTCGCGCCACGGCGGCGTGAAGGTGCTCGACTTCGGCATCGCGCGGGGCGACTTCGACCGCGAGGGGCGGACCGAGTCGGTGCAGTTTGGCACCGCGCGGTACATGGCGCCCGAGCAATTCCTCGCCAACGAGAGCAGCGAGAAGGTCGACATCTACGCGCTGGGCGTCACCCTCCTCGAGCTGCTCGCCGGCCGGCAGCTCGCCCGCGCGCCGCTGCAGCCCGAGCCCTTCGCCGCCCACGTGCGGGCGGCCCTCGACGCCGTGCTGGTCGCGTGGGCGCCCCAGCCCCGCGCGACGGCCCACGCGCTGCTGCGCAGCATGTGCGCCTGGCAGCCGGAGGACCGCCCCCGGGCCGCCGAGGTGCACGCGGCCTGCCTCGGCCTCGCCGAGCAGCTGCCGGGCCCGGGCCTCGCCCGCTACGCGCCGGCGGCCGTCCCGGGGCTGATCGAGGCGCGGCGGGCCAAGCACCACGGGAGCCCCCGCCCGGCCGACGCCACGGTGCAGCCCGCCCCGTCCCGCCCGCGGGACCTCCGCGGGCCCACGGGCCCCGATCTCACCCTGCCGACGCCCCGCCCCACCCTGCTCGACGGGCGCGGCGGCCCCGACGCGCCGGGGCTGCTCGGCGGCGACCCGCGGGCCTTGACCGGACCGATCCGCCCCGCGCCGCGGCGCGGCCCCGCGGAGGCCCGGCCCGCCGAGCCCCTCCCCCCGCAGCCCGCGCCGCTCACCGCGCAGCCCAGCGACGACACCGCCGCGCTGGGGCGTGCCCTCGCCGCGCCTCCCCCGATCACCACCACCGCGCCCAGCGCCCCGGCCGCCGGCCCGGGCGGCGAGGGGCCCACCGCCAGCACCGCCGCGGCCCGGCGCACGCCGCCGGTCGAGGTGCAGAGCGTCGACACCCTCGACCCGCCCCCGCCGCC
>JBJONS010000117.1:0-3863 GCA_046051725.1 Pseudomonadota bacterium
CCCCGATGCTGCAGGCCAGTTTTGCGCACCTCGACGTGACCGCCGATGGGCGCACCAACTCGATCTTTTTGAGCGCGCTCGAGGTCTGAGCCCGCGGGCCGCCCTCAGGCCCGGCGGCGCCACAGCAGGCCGACCGCGCCGAGCAGGCTGAGCAGCCAGCCGGTCGGCGCGGCTCCGGCGCCCGCGCAGCTCATGTCGTCGGCGGCGAGCTTGTCCTCGACCTCCCACGGCGCGCCCGCGCCGCTGGCCCGCACCTCGATGGTCGGCTCGCGGGCCTCATCGTCGGGCCCCGCCACGTAGAGGAAGGCGCTCTTGGCGGCCTCGTCGGCGGAGCAGCGCTTGTCACCGCCGGCCTCGGCGCCGGCGACGAGCCCGGCGATCAGGCGGTCCTCGAGCGGCTGGCCCGCGGCGGCCTCGACGGCGGCGGCGGCCGCCTCGACCACGCCGGACCGCAGCGTGTTGCCCTGGACCATGAAGCCTTCGCCTTTGATGATCTGGGCGTCGCCTTCGACCGCAGCCCCGGTGCGGCCGGCCTGCCGGCCGTCGAGGTCCATCACCGCCCACTGCCGCAGCTCGGGCTTGCGGTCCTCGCGGCGCAGCCAAGCCAAGACGGCGTCAGGCGCCTTGCCCTCGGCGAGCTGGTCGACCGCCGCGCGCTTGCCGCGGCCCCAGGTGGCGTACTGGGCGGCGACCACGCCGTGCCCGGGCGAGAGCCCGGCGATGCCCCAGACAAAGGGCCCGCAGGTGGCGCCGGCGACGCCGACCTCGCGGGTCTCGGGGTCGACCGCGATCACCGACCAGGTGGCCCAGGCCGGGGTGGTGAAGAGCAGGACGCCGAGCAAGGGGGCGGCGCGGAGGGACAGCGGCAAGGACATGAGACACCTCGACCGGCTCAACCCCGCCAGCCAGGAGAGGTGACACCCCACCGGTCAGCGGCCTGATCGGGCGCAGCTCAGGGGCGCGGGCGGAAGGCGCGGGTGCGCTCGCTGAGGCGCTTGGCGCTCAGCGTGCCCAGCGAGATGCGCTCAGATGCGTCGAAGTGCATGATGTCGCCGCTCTGTTCGCCGAAGTCACCCGCCCCCCAGCGCAGTCCGGCGACGTCACAGAGGGCCACCACCAGCTCGCGCTGCAGGTTCATCGCGCCGACGTCGTCGCGGGGCGCTCCCTGCCCGATGGTGCCCTGCACCCAGTTCGAGGTGGCCGAGGTCGACTGGGCCCGGAAGTCAGCCCGCAGCCTGCGCTCCCACTCGTCGAGCTCGGGGGTGGTGGGCGTGATCCCGCGGGCCTGCAAGAAGGCGTAGATGTTCGCCTTGGCCCCCACGGCGTCGGCGGCGAGCGCGTCGCGGCGCAGGGGCGCGGCGGCCCGGCCCGCGGGCAGCCGCGGGCTGCTGCCGAGCTGGCTGAGGTAGACCTCGATGGCGTTGTCGAGCTGATCCATCTGGTCCCAGGCCGCGCCGTGGTTGGCCGCTTCGCGGGGCAGCGGGTCGGTGTGGCCGCGCCTGGCCGCCGGCGCGGGCAGGCCAGAGAACTCGAGGGCGTGGCGGGCCAGCTGCTCGAAGGCCTCGTTCGCCGGGCCGGCCCGGCGGTCGTTGTCGCCGCCCAGCCACGGGTTGCTCTCGTAGTTGATGTCGATGGCGAGGCCGAGCCCATGCGCGCTGATCTCGTCGCGGATCACCCGCAGGCCGCCCTGGCCCTCGCTCGGGCGGAACATCGCCAATGCGGTGCTGCCCTGGGCTTGGGCGGTGCGCTCGAGCCAGGCCTCAGCCACGGCGAGGCGCGCCAGCAGCTCGTTGTGGGCGGTGACCCGCATGCCGAGGAAGCTGCCGGTCTGCACCTGCCCGGCCCAGGCCCGCAGCGTGGCGGCCGCGCCGGCGAGCGCGGGGTCTTCGGTCGAGGTGAGCTGGGCCGCCGCTTCGACGCCGCCGGACGGGAAGGTCAGCGCCTTGAGGTAGAGCAGGGTGTTTGGCCCGCTCAGGCGCAGGCCGCTGCCGACCGGGCGCTGGACCGCCCGGGCCTCGGCGAGCGCGGCCGCGGTGGCGGGGGCGACCGCCGGGGCCGCGGGGCGCTGCCCGGGAGCAGCCTGCTGGGCGCCGGCTTGGGCCGGAGTGGCCTGCTGGGCGCCGGCTTGGGCCGGAGCGGCCTGCTGGGCGCCGGCTTGGGCCGGGGTGGCCTGCTGGGCGCCGGCTTGGGCCGGAGCGGCCTGCTGCACGCCGATCTGAGCGGGGTTGGCCTGCTGGGCCCCCGCCTGTGCCGGGATGGACTGCGGGGCGCCGACCGCCTGCGCGGGGTTGGCCTGCTGCGCGCTGTCTTGGGCCGGTGTGGCCTGCTGCGCGCCGGCCGGGGCGGGCGCGGCGTCGGCGTCGGCGAACACGAGGCTCTGGCCGTTGCGGGCGAGCATCCAGCCCTCGCGGCCGTCTTCGGCGCGCACCCGCCACCAGGGCCCGGCGTCGTCGAGCACCTGCACGACGCTGCCGGCGGGCAGCTCGCCGAGGGTCGGCGCGGTGGGCGCGGCCGACTGCCGCAGGTTGCGGCCCTGCAGCAGCCGGCCCCGCGAGAAGGCCTGGGGGCCCGGCCCGGCCCGCAGGCGGATCGGGCGCACCTCGCCGGCCAGCGCGGCGGCGGCGGCCTCTTGGGCCTCGGCCTCAAGGGCGGCAGGGCCAGCGCTCTCGGCGGCCACCCCGGGGCTGCCCCCGCGCTGCTGCACGAGGTGCGCGGCCTCGTGGGCCACCACCTCGGGCGCCGGCCGGCGGTCGCGGAAGTAGACCCGGCCGTCGGTGGCCACGGCCACCTCGCCGCTGAGCTGCTCTTCGGCCTCGGGCCCGCCCATAAACGCCTGGACCCAGCCGAGCGGGGCTTGGAAGGCGCGCTCCCAACGGGCGCGGTCGGGCAGGGCCTCGGGGCGCCGGACGGGGCCCTGGGCGGCGGCCTGCCCGGGCGCGGCGGTGCCCTCTTCGGCGGTGGGCGTGGGCGCGAGGCCCTGGGCGGGCGTGGGGCGGCGCTGCTTCATGGCTCCCTCCGGCGGCGCGAGCCTATCGGCCGCCAAGCCGCGCTGTGAAGGAGGACCCTGCGCCGGCTCAGGGTTGGGCCACCCCGGGCCAGCCGGCCACGATCTCCCACCCTCCGGCGCGGCGCTCGAGCGCGAGGCCCGCCGCCCAGGCCCGGGCCTGGACGCTTGCCGGCGCGGTGGCCGCGCAGAGCTGCAGCAGGAAGGTCAAGGTGGTGTGGTGGCCGATGTAGGCGAAGGGCGCCGGCGCCGGCCGGGGCATCGAGCGGTCACCGAAGGGGGGCGGTCCGCGCTGGCCCTCGACCAGCAGGTCCCAGTCCTCGAGGCTGAGCGGCTCGGCCCAGACCGCGTCCACCGGCGCGCCGATCCGCTCGGCGAGGGCCTCGGCGGTCTGGCGCGTGCGCAGGGTCGAGGTGTGCAGCACCCGGGCCAGCGGCCAGCCGAGCCCGGCGGCCCAGGCGGCGGCGGCGGCGGCCATCGCGTGGCCGGCCGGGCTGAGGTCGGGGTCGGACGCGCCGGTCCACGGCTGGCCGTGGCGGATGAAGACGACGCGCTGCGCGCCAAGCGCGGGGGCGGGTTCTCGCACGGGGGCCTCCGGGGCGGCGCGCTCAGCGCACGATGAAGCGCAGGTCGTCGGCGGCCATCAGCTCGGCGTGGCGCAGGCTGCCGGTGCGCTCTTCTCCGTCGAGCAGGACCTGCACGCGGTCATCTTCGTCGATCGGCCCGAGCTTGCCCTCGCGGTGGATGGTGAGCGTGCGGCCGTCGGCCCGGTCCACCTCGACCCGCTGGAAGATGGGCAGCCCGAGGGCGTAGAGGTCGGTGCCGGCCAAGGGGTAGAGCCCCATCGCCGCCCAGACAT
>JBJONS010000118.1:0-3641 GCA_046051725.1 Pseudomonadota bacterium
GGCCGGGGTCGGCGGCGATGGGGCGCGGCGCCGGCGTGACGGCGGGCTCGGCGCGCGGGGGCGCGGCTGCGGCGGCAGGCGGGGGGCGCCGTGCGGTGGGAATGACGTCGCCGTCGTCATCATCGAGCTCGTCGCGCGCGGCGGCGGCGGCCCGACCCAGCGCGGCGGTGACCGCGGTGCGGCCGGCGGCGGGGCGCTTGCCAGGCACGGGCTGCCCGCCGGGCATCGGACGGCCGCGGCTGCCGGTGGGGCTGGGCTCGAGCGCGGTCACGGTCGGGCGCTCGAGGCCGCCGGTGCTGCGCGGCTCGAGGTCCTCGGCCGAGGAGAAGGGGTCGCCCTCGACCTCGGCGGCGGCCGGCGCCACGCCCATGAGCGCGCGGGCGCGCGAGACCAGGGCGAGGCGGTCGGGTCGGCCCAGGTTGCGGCCGACCTCGAGCAGATCGTGGACCAGCTCGCCGTCGCCGGCGAAGCGGCTGCCTGCCGCCGTCGACAGCGCCTTGCGGAGGCAGCGGGCCAGCGGCGGCCAGCGCTTCTCGACGCGGCTGAGCCAGGGCTCGACGTCGCCGACCGCGGCGGCGGCTTGGGGGTCCGCTGCGCCTTGGTAGAGCGGCCCGCCGAGCAGCAGCTCGACGCCGAGCGCGCCGATGCGCCACTGGTCGCTGCGCGCGTCGACGAAGGCGCCGGCGGCCTCCTCGGGCGGGACGTAGCCAGCGGGGACCGCCCGGGGCAGCGCGCCGAGGCCCGAGATCATGACCTTGCCGTCGTGGCGCAGCCAGATGTTCCGCGGGCTCAGCCAGCCGTGGAAGATGGCGCCCTTCTCGTCCACCCGGGCGTGCACGTGGCGGAGGGCCTCGGCGACCTCGCCGAGCAGGTCCACGGCGGTCGGCGCGTCGATCACCAGCTTGCCGGTCGCCCGCGCCTCGAGCAGGCGGTCGAGGCGGATGCCCTCGATCCAGCCCAGCGCCACGGCGGGCTGGCTCGCGTAGTAGCCGTAGGCTTTGGGGATGCGCGGGTCGTCCATCAGCTGCAGCACGTCGTACTCGTGCCGCACCCAGGCGCCAGCGACGTCATCGCGGTGGTTGTCGGCGATGCGGACGGCGACCACCGCCGGCTGGCGGCTGCCGCCCGGACGGACGGCCCGGTAGAGGCTGATGTCGTCGCGCTGGCCGACCAGCTCGGTGAGCTCGAAGGGGCCGACCCGCTGGCCGCCCCGCGGCGCGCCGGAGGAGCTGTGGGAGCTGTGGGAGCTGGGCGCGGGCAGGGGAGCCTCCGGGGCCCGTCGGGCACGCCGGCCCGGGCCGTCGCGGCGGAGCAAAAGGGGGAGCAGGTGAAGCTGCGACCGCGCATGTAGCCTGTCCGGGCGGGCCCGGCCGCGGCGCGGGGCGCGCTCAGGTCAGGTCGATGAGCAGGTCCTGTGCGCCGCTGAAGTCGACCCGCACCTCGTGCTCCCGCAGGTCGAGCTGGCGGAGCTGGGTGCGAAAGAGCAGCTTGCTCAAGCTGACCGAGTGGTCCGCGTCGAAGACGAGCCGCGGTCCCTCGGGGCGGCGGTCGAGGGAGCCCTGCAGCTCGGCCGCGAGGTGGAGCTGGACCTCGGTCCCGAGCAGGCGGACCGCGCGCCGGATGGGGGGGCCCACGTTCGAGAAGCGGTTGTGGGCGAGGTGAAGCAGCCCCCGCGCGGTGATCTGATCTTGAAAGCCGGCCGAGACCGAGATGCCCATGATGCGGACGAGCTCCATCAGGGGCACCCCGCTGCCCGCCGGCGAGCCGAGCACGCCGATGAGGGCGCGCACCTCTGGCCGGAGGTCCGGGCGTCGGATGCGGACGGGCTCAAAAAACATCGAGGGTCCTCGAAGCGCGGGCGCGGGCGGGGCATCGGCCGTGGCGCGGGTGGCCGCGAGCCCCTCCGCCGGGCCGGGCCGCAAAGCGCTGCGCCTATCCGCTCACGGCGCGCTGCGGGCCTCCCACCGCGCGCCCGGTCGCGCGCCGACGTGTTATGAGCCGGCGCGGCGGGCGGTCAGGGCAACGGCGGGGCCGATGCCCACGCGGACCCGGACGCCTGCGGGCGTGGCGCCGGCCGGCGCCGCACGGGGACCCCGACCGCAGCGCAGGCCCGCTTGACGCCGGCGTGGCGCTCCTCGGGGCGTCTGCGGGCTGAGCGGCGGGCCGTCGACCTCCTCTGATCGCCCCGTCGTCCGCCCCGCACCCAGCCACCCTCCGGCGCCGGTGCCCCTTCTCCCTCCCAGGACCCGGTGATGTCCGTCGAGCCGACCACCTTCAAGGCGCTGATGGGGCGTTTCCCCAGCGGGGTCACGGCCGTCACGGTCGTCGACGATGAGGGCGACCACGGGATGACGGCGAGCGCCTTCACCTCGGTCTCGCTCGACCCGCCGCTGGTCTTGGTCTGCGTGAACCGCTCGGCCCGGCTTCACGACAAGCTGGTCTCGCGCGGTGTGTTCGCGATCAACGTCCTCGACGCGGCCCAAGAGTCGGTGTCCAACCGCTTCGCCGGCTGGTGGGAAGAGGGCCGCAGCAAGTGGGCCGACCTCGAGGTCGAGCCCGGCCCGGTCTCGGGCGCCGCCTGGATCGGCGGGGCCCTGGCCAGCTTCGACTGTCGGCTCCACGCCGCCCATGATGGCGGCGACCACACCATCTTCGTCGGCGAGGTCGTGGCAGCCCGCCTCAACGACCAGGAGCGCGACGCGCTCCGCCCGCTGATCTACTTCGCCGGTCGCTACCGGCAGCTGTCCTGAACCCGCCGTCGGTCCCCCGACGGCGCCTTTTGTTCTTGTCTCGGTGCGCCAGCCTGTCGGATTCAGTCTGCGTGCACCTGTCTGGACGGACACGCGCTCTGCTGGGCCGCTCTCGTAGCGGCGGGGCGCCCCGACACGGAGGATACGATGGCCAAGGCGAAGCACGTGGTGGTAACCGGCGGAGGCCGCGGGATTGGCGCGGCCACGGCGCGTCGCTTCAAGGAGCTGGGCTACCGCGTGACGTTGATGGCGCGCACCCGCAACGAGATCGAGCCGCTGGCCGACGAGATCGGCGCGTACGCGGTGCGGGTCGATGTCGGTGACCCGGCCAGCGTCGAGGCGGCCTTCATGGCGGCCGGCCCGGTGGACGTGCTGGTGAACAACGCCGGCATGGTGCGCCCGAGCCTGGTGATGAAGACCGACGTCCGCGTGTGGGAAGAGCACCTCAAGGTCAACCTGACCGGGGCCTTCCTCTGCGCGCTCAAGGTCCTGCCCGGCATGATCAACCGCAAGTGGGGCCGCATCATCAACGTGGCGGGCGTCCAGGCGCTGCGCGGCGACGCCTACCTCGCGGCCTACTGCGCGAGCAAAGCGGGCCTGCTCGGCTTCACCCGGGCGCTGGCGATGGAGGTCGGCGACCAAGGCGTGACCGTCAACGCCATCTGCCCCGGCTTCGTCGACAGCCCGCTGATGCAGTCGACCGTCAGCAGCATCGCCGAGCGCGCCGAGGTCTCGGTCGAGAGCGTGTTCGAGAAGTTCAAGTCGCGCAGCCCGCAGAACCGCGCGTTCACCGCCGACGAGATCGCCGAGGCGATCAGCTTCTTCGCGACGCCGGGCGCGGCGGCCATGAACGGCCAGTCCTTGGTGCTCGACGGCGGCGAGCTGGCCTGA
>JBJONS010000119.1:0-8562 GCA_046051725.1 Pseudomonadota bacterium
CGCCGCGCAGCGGCGCGCAACGGCCCCCCTTTGGAAACCCCCCGGTTTCGGCGCGTTTTGGGGCTTGGGTGGGCGATGAGGGGGCTCACCGCGAAGACCCCGGCTGTCGCAGTTGGGGCGAGGCACCTCGTTCGGTGCGCGTTCGAGCCAACTCAGCGTTGGCCGGCATTCGTCCCAGGTTTTTGCGTTGACGATGCCGCGGGCGGGCCCCGCCCCCGGCATCTGTCGCGAAACAGCGCACGGACAGCGCGAACAGCTTCGGCAAGTCGATGAAGCTCAGCGTCCGGAGCGTGAGCCGAATCAAGCGAAGCTTAGGGGAAAAAGCCCACGTAGCTGCCCAGCTCGCGGCGCTCGACCAGCTCGTCGAGGTCGTTGTAGTCTTCGGCGTAGATCAGGCCGAGGCCGTTGACGTAGTAGCTGTTTTGCTCGCCGCTGCGGCCCAGGTCGCCGCCGCTGTTGTCGACGATGGTGTAGGTCGTGCGCACCTCGACGGCGGTGAAGCTGCCCGCGGGCACGGTCAGGCCGCCGACCGAGAGCACCTCAGAGCGACCGCTGACGCTCCAGTCGCCGAGGCCGGCCGAGTCGGTGGCGTCGTAGCTGAACTCCCACGCGGCGCCGGGGCTGAGATCATCGGCCGGCAGCAGATCCACGCGGGGGGCGCTGTAGGTGACGGTCGCGACGGGGAAGCCGAAGGCCGAGCCCTCCCAGGTCTGCATCGCGATCTGGCCGCTGTCGCAGCGCCGCTCCTCGAGGATCTCGTAGGAGGTGCCTGCGCCGTCGTCCATCGTGCGCCGCAGCAGGCCCACCCCAGCGGTCGGATCCCAGCCCTCGACCACCACGGTGTCGACGAAGATGGTGCCGCTCTGCGAGGTCGAGCTGTAGACCCTGCTGTTGCCCGGGGCGTTCTCGAGCGGGAAGAAGGCGTTGCAGTAGCCGACCTCGTCGGCCACGCCGTCGCAGTTGTTGTCGAGGCCGTCGATCAGGTCGGTCGCGCCGGGAAAGACGTCGGGATCGGCGTCATCGCAGTCGGTGCCCGTGGTGCAGAGCTCACCCGACGCGCCCTCGACCCCGTCGGCGTCACAGTCGCAGTCGGGGCTGCCGCTGCGGCAGTCGTTGTCTTTGCCGTCGTAGCAGACCTCGGGCTGGCCCTGGTTCACGGTCGGGTCGGCGTCATCGCAGTCACCGGACTCGAGCGTGTAGCCGTCCTCGTCGGCGTCGGTGCCCGGGTCGGCGTCGGCGTCGGCGTCGCTGTCGGCGTCCGCGTCGCTGTCCGCGTCGGCGTCCGCGTCGCTGTCGGCGTCCGCGTCGGCCTCACCGCCGTCCCCGCCGCCGTCTGCTCCGCCATCGGCGCCGCCGCTGTCGACGCCGCCCTGGCCCGCCGACTGGATCTTTCCGCCGCAGGCCGCCGCCACCAGCAACGCCCAGCTCCACCCCTTCCCGACCTTGAACGCCGCCATCTGGCCTCCGCCGGGCGGCGATCTGCGCCCGCCCTGTCGCGGCGCTGTAGCGCGTCCGCCGCGGGGCCGCCCCGGCGTCGCCTCACATCGCGAGGCTGGGCCGGGCGTCGAGCGCGTCGGGCACAAAACGGCGCAGGTGGGGCTCGAGATCGGCGCGGCGCACCGGCTTGGTCATCCAGTGCTCGACGCCCAGCTCGCGCAGGCGGGTGCGGACCACCGGGGTCAGGTGGCTGCTCTGGACCACCACGCCCACGCCCTCGAGGTCGGGGTCGGCCCGGATGCGCCGGCAGACCTCAAAGCCGTCGAGGCCCGGCATCACGAGGTCGATCAAGACGAGGTGCGGGCGGAAGCTGTAGAGCAGGGCGCCGGCCCCAAAGCCGTCGGCGGCGGTGCGCACCTCGGCCCGGGGTGCCAAGGCGCGGATGCTGCGCTCCATCGTGGTGACGTGCAGCGCGTCATCGTCGACGACCGCGACCCGCACCCGCTCTTCGATGAGCTCGGGGGGGAGCTCCATCCGGCGGGCCCGCATGAACAGCAGCAGCTCGTCGCGCAGGATGCGCCGCCGGCCGCCGCCGGTCTCGTACCCGCGCAGCAGCCCCGCATCGACCCAGCGCAGCACGGTGCGCGGGGACACGTTGCAAAAGCGCGCCACGTCGTGGGTGCTCATGGGCTCCATGCAGATCCTCTCCCGGGGGCGTTTGGGCTCGCCCGCTCGTCGGAACCCTCGCGATGCGGGGCCCAGCGCCCCGCGCCCCCACGCGATGGGGGGTCGAGGGGCCCGGTCCGCGCCTGCGGCCGGCGCATCCACGCTGCAACGGAGGGTCAGGTTCGTCTCGCCGCCCGCGGAGTGTAGCTGAGGCGCTCCGCCGACCGGGGAGAAAATTGCGGCCCATTGCGGAGCCCCGCGCGCAGAACCTCCGCAGGATCAGGTTTAGCCCTCACCCAAGCCGACCACCGTCCAGCGCAGGCCCGGCGGCACCGCCCGCACCCCGCTGCCCGCCACCCAGACCGTGCCGCCCGAGGGCAGACGGCTGAGCGGGCTCAGGTCGAAGATGTTGACGCAGCCGCTGATCACGAGGGCGCGCAGCCCGCGGGCCGCGGCGAGGGGGGCGAGGTCCTGCAGCCCCACACAGCCGTGCAGGGCCAGCGCCTGCAGGTGGCAGAGCCCGGCCAGCGCGTCGAGCTCGACCACCGCCGTGCCGCTGAGATCGAGCCAGCGCAGGTCGTGGGCGCGCCGCAGCGGCTCGATCTCGCTGACCCCACCGCAGCCCCGCAGGTCCGCCCAGCGCAGGGCCGGCAGGGCGCCCAGCGGCTCGAGCTCCCGCACGCGGCGGCAGCCCCGCAGGTCGAGGCGCGACAGCAGCCGCTTGCCGGCCAGCGGGCTCAGATCGCTGACCAGCACGTTGTCCGAGAGGTCGAGCGCCGGCAGGTCCTCGACCGCGCCGAGCGCGCGCAGGTCGCGGGCCCAGCGGGGCACCCGGCCGCGCTCGCGGGCCCAGCGCACGACCGCCTCGTCGGCGAGCCGCGCGGCGGCCTCGACCGCCCGGGGCTGCAGGTTGGGGCCGGCGGCGCCCTCGGCCAACGCGACCGCCAGCGGGCCCAGATCGTTGAGCTCGCGCAGGGTGCGGGCGCGCCGGCGCCCCAGCAGCTGGTGCAGGACCCGCTCGGTCAGGCCCTCCCGCGCGCCGAGCACGGTGAACAGCTCGCGCAGGTCCCCCTCGCTGGTCGCGGCGCGGCTCCACTGCTTGAGCGTGTCGAGCGCCGCCTCGGCCGCGCGGTCGCCGTCGGCCCCCGCGGCGGGCCCGAGCTCGAGGTCACCGGCGAGGTGCACCGCGGCGAGGAAGCGCTGGTGCTCGGCGTGCACAAAGCCGAGGCCGCCGCCGCGGGCCACCAGCACGCCGGGACGGTGGCTGGCGAGGAACACGAAGCGGGCGGCGAGGTCCGCGCCCGGATCAGCGAGCCCGAGGCCCACCTGGGCCGCGCGCAGCAGGTAGGCGGCCTGCTCAAAAGAGATCGGCGGGGTGCGGACCCGCGCCTCGAGCGAGGGCGGCGCGCCGGCCTTGATCCAGGCGTCCCAGGCCGAGAGGCGCTCGACCTCGGCGGCGCGGGCCATGGCCTCGACCCAGGCACGGCGGGCCTCCATCGGCACGAGGGCAGCGTCTGGCACGTTGTTGAGCACCGACAGCCAGCCGGCGACGATCCAGTCGAGCAGCGGGGCGCCGGCGGCGGGCAGGCCCCCGCGGGCGGTGCCCACCACGCAGAGCAGCGCGAGCATCGCCGGGCTCGCCGCCATGCGGCGGGCGGCCGGGCTGGACGAGATCGCGGCGAAGAGGGCCTCGGCGGCCGGCGGAGCGGCCTCGGGCGGGTGGCATAGGGCCGACCAGCGCTGGGTGAAGGCCCGGACCTGCGGCTCGGCGAAGGGCTGCAGGTACCAGATCGACAAGGCCGGGGTCGGAAGCGGCGGCAGGGCGGCGAGCGAGGCGGGCAGATCATCGGCGGGCTGCAGGCTCTCGAGCTCGGGCAGCCGGTCGAGGTTGCCGGGCTCGGCGGTCAGCAGCCAGGTGCACGAGCCATAGCGCCAGACCCCGTCGAGGATGGCCTCTTTGACGGCGTCTTGGAGCTCGGGGTCGTCCAGCGCGTCGAGGTCATCGACGATGAACAGCACCTGGCCGAGCGCGGCGAGGGCCGGCAGCACGGCGTCCATCCCGGGCGGCCAGAGCGGCAGGCCGCTGAGGCGGGCGAGCAGGGCGTCGAGGGTGCGGACGCCCGGGTCGAGGGCCAGGGCCCGCAGGGGCAGCAGCACCGGCACGAGGCGGCCGAGCCGGTCGGTCACGTGCGTGCGGCCCGGATCGGTCAGCGCGCTGATCAGCCACGAGATCAGCGTGGTGCGGCCCGATCCCGGCGCGCCGAGCACGGCGACGTGCAGCTCGCGGCTGAGCACATCGACGAGATCGACGGTGCCCGGAGCGCCGGTCGCGCCGTGGGCGGGCAGCGGGCCGAGGCGGGCGGGCACGAACAGCGCGTCGAGCGCGACGCCGGCCCGCGGATCGGCGCCGGGCACCGGCAGGGGCAGGGCGGCGTGGGTCTGGCGGAGCCACGCGAGGCTGCGGATCAAGCAGCCGTGGGTCCACGGGTTGAGGAAGGAGGCCGGATCGGGGCGCAGCGGCTCGCCCGCGGGCAAGGGGGGGGATTCGGTCACGGCAGCCTCGGCGCGGGCTCCGAGCATAGCCAAGCGGCCCGCCCGGGGCCCCACGCGAGGCGCGCAGACCAGTCGTGACACGTCCATGACCGCGAGCGCCGATGGGCGGGCTATCTTCGGGCCGAGCCGCCGCACGGGCCGTCGAGACCCGCAGCGCGCCCCCCGGCGAAGGCCCGCGATCCCGGGCCGCCGACAGCCCCCTCTGCTCAGCGGCCACGGCCGCCAGCCAGGAGCGCCCCATGACCAGCCGCACGCCCGTCGCCCCCCGCCTGATCGTCGCCGCGCTCACCGCCCTCGCCACGCCGGCCTGGGCCCAAGAGGCCCCGCCGATGGTCGGCGGCACCACGACCTCGGACTACGAGCAGGTCGGCGTTCTGGTGGCGTGCACCAGCGACGGCTGCTGGGACTTCTGCTCGGGCACCCTCATCGAAGACACCTGGGTGCTCACCGCCGCCCACTGCGTCGTCGCGATGGACGAGGCCGTGCGCTACTACCGGGCGACCCCCTACTTTGGCGTGGGCCCGACGGTCGACTCGCTGACCGACTACCAAGAGGTGGTGCAGTACATCGAGCACCCCTCGTACAGCGAGCGCACGCTGGCCAACGACATCGGCCTGCTCGAGCTGGCCGGCACGCTGAGCGGGATCGACCCGATGCCGCTGCGCGAAGAGTCCCCGAGCAGCATCGGCTCCGACACCTTCCGCTACGTCGGCTATGGCGTGACCCGCGATGATCGCAGCGACAGCGGCACCAAGCGCTACGGCGACATCCCGCTCGACAGCTACGACGACCAGTTCATCTACGCCTACGACAGCAGCGGCCGCACCAACGTCTGCTTCGGCGACTCGGGCGGCGCCGGCCTCGAGCCGGTCAGCGGCGGCTACCTGCTGGGCGCGGTCAACAGCTTCGTCGCGCCGGGCTGCGCCGGCGGCTACACCGGCGGCACCCGGGTCGACATCTACATCGACTGGATCGCGTCCTACAGCTCGACCAGCAGCGGCGGCAGCACCGGCGGCGGCACCGACGGCGGGGGCAGCACCGGCGGCGGCAGCAGCGGCGGCGGCGGCAGCAGCGGCGGCGGCAGCACCGGCGGCGGCACCGACGGCGGCGGCACCGACGGCGGCGGCACCACCGACGGCAGCGGCGACGGCACCGGCACGGGCGACGAGGGCGGCACCGGCGACGGCGAGACCGCCGACACCCCCGAGGTCACCGTCGGCGACGCCGAGGCCCAAGAGTACGACGACGCCAGCAAGGGCAGCGGCGGCTGCTCGACCACGCCGAGCCGTGGCGGCCTGAGCCTCGGCCTGCTCGCCTTCGTGGGCGCGCTGGGCCTGCTGCGCCGCCGCGAGGCCTAAACTCCTCGAGAACAGCGGTGGGCGGGGGCTCCCGCCCCCGCAACGCCCCCGGGCGCTGCGCGCGGCCGGATGGGGTTCGCGCGCCACCCGCGGGGTGAGGTGGGACGCCGGGCGCGCTGCGGCGGGCCTTGTGGGCTGTGGGGCTTTGGTTGCGGGCCGCGATCCTCGTGGATGGGCTGGGATTGGCTTCCGGCTGCGGCGGTGGGCCCTTTGGTCTACGACCTGGGGTGCGCGGTCCGCGAGCCTGGCGGGTGTGACGGGTTTGGCTCTCGGCTGCGGCGGTGGGCCCTTTCGTCTACGACCTCCATTGCGCTGTTCCGCGCGGTTGTGCTCATGGATGCCGGGGGCGGTCCCCGCCCCCAGACCCCCAGGGCCAGGGGCCTGCGCGGCCCCTGGCGACCCCCGCCAAGGGGGGCCTGCGCGCAAGCTTCGCGCGGCGCATGGCAGCGCCGCGCGCCTGCGCGCAATGGCCCCCCTTTGGAAACCCCCGGGAGACGGCGCGTTTTGGGGCTGTGGTGGGCGATGAATGAGGTGCCGCGAAGGCCTCGGCTTTTGCGGGTGGCGTGAGGCCCGGTCGTGCGTGGGGGGCGGGGGGCATGACCCGGATCTGCGTCGGCTGGACTGCGGGGGCCACTGGACGCGGCGCCGCGAAGGCCTCGGCTCTTGCGGGTGGCGTGAGGCCCGGTCGTGCAGGGGGCATGATCCCGGCCGACACTGATTCGGCTCGAACGCGCACGGGCGAAGTGCCTCGCCCCACCTGCGCCAGCCGAGGTCTTCGCGGTGAGCCCCCTCATCGCCCACAACAGCATCGGGTCGCGCCTCGTCCTGGCGGGTTTCCAAAGGGGGGCCTTTGCGGGCTGGCGCGCGGCGCTGCCATGCGCCGCGCGAAGCCTGCCCGCCAGGTCTTTGGACCTTGGGCCCCTTGGCGGGGGATCCAAGGGGCCCCGGGGGCCCCTTGGCCGGGGGCCTGGGGGCCGGCGGCCCCCGGCATCCATCGCGAAACAGCGCATGGACTGCACGAACGGCCTCGGCAAGTCGATGAGGCCCAGCGTCGCGAGCGTGAGCCGAATCAAGGAGAGCCGGTATTGGGGGGACTCGAGCCGGCTTTGTGGGCGTCGCACACGCGGGCTTGGGTGGCTTGGCGCAAGCGGGCTTGGGCGCGGGCGCTTGGGCGGAGGCGCGGGCTTGGGCGGGCACGCGGGCGCGGCCTGGCGCTCGACGGTGGGGCTCAGCCTCGGCCGAACAGGCCCTTGGCCAGCCCGAGCAGGCGGTCGCGCTTGCGGGCGGCGGGAGGCTCGGCCGGGCGGTGGGCCGGCGGGGTCGGCGCGCGGGGGAGGGCCAGCGGCGCCCCGCTGGCGGCCTCGATCAGCGCGAGGAGCTCGTCGTCGGTGCGGACGCCCGGCCCGACCACCGGCAGCAGGGCGGCCTCGATGGCGTCGCTGGCCGGCCGCCAGACCCAGTCGCTCGGGTCGAGGCCCCGCAGCACGGTCGCCCCAGACAGGTCGCGGCGCAGCGGCGCGGTGCCGCGGGCGTCAAAGCAGAGGCGGGACCGCAGCACGCCGCCCTCGAAAACAGCGGCCCCGCCGTAGCCCTGCTCTTCTTCGTAGACCGCGTAGACCGCCCGGCCGGCCGCCCGCGACAGGGCGGCGCCGAGGGCCACCTCGAGGTCCTCGGGCCCCGGCAGGGCGTCGTCGTCGAGCAGGCGCAGGCCTGCCACCTCGAAAAGGCGCAGCCCGACGTGGGTGTACGCGTGGCCCTCGCGCTGGGCGTGGCCGAGGCGGGGAGCCTCTTCGCCGACCAGCTCGGCGAGCGGCGCGCCGGGGATGCCCACCAGCGCGTCAATCAGGACCTGCGCGCTCAGGTGACCAGGGAGGAAGAGGCCGGTGTTGCGGGCGGACATGGAGCTCCAAGCGGAGGCCGCGCCCGCGACCGCCGCCCCCGCGGCTAACGCCCCCCGCGCATCGCACCGGCGAACACCTGCGTCCGCGCAGCTCCCCGGGGCGCTCGTCGCCGCGGCGAGGGCCCGGCCTGCGCGATAGCGGCCGCCCCGCGCGCACCGCGCGCCCGGAGGCCGCCGTGTCCACGCCCCCGCACGCCGCTTTGCCGGTCGGCCCCTCCGCGCGCCCAGAGAAAGCCGTGCCCACGCCCGAGCACACCGCCCAGCACGCTGCTTTACCGATCAGCCCCGTCGCGCGCCGGGTGGAAGCCACGCATCCGCCCGAGCCCACCGCACCGCACGCAGCCTTGCCGGTCAGCCCCACAGCGCGCCCTGAGGCCGCCGTGTCCACGCCCGAGCACACCGCACTGCACGCTGCTTTGCCGATCAGCCACTCCGCGCGCCCAGAGAAAGCCGTGCCCACGCCCGAGCACACCGCCCAGCACGCTGCTTTGCCGATCAGCCCCGTCGCGCGCCGGGAGGAAGCCACGCAGACGCCCGAGCCCACCGCACTGCACGCTGCTTTGCCGATCAGCCCCGTCGCGCGCCGGGTGGAAGCCACGCATCCGCCCGAGCCCACCGCACTGCACGCTGCTTTGCCGATCAGCCCCG
>JBJONS010000120.1:0-3346 GCA_046051725.1 Pseudomonadota bacterium
CGCCCACACCGGACACCCGGGCCCGCGCCATGGGCCATCCCGGCGCCCCCACCGGGCACCCGAGCCCGCACCATGGGCCATCCCAGCGCCCACACCGGGCACCCGGGCCCGCGGTTCGCGAGGTCCCCCTCCACCCACCGGAGCCCGGGCCTTCGCGGCGACCCGTTCATCGCCGAGGACAGCTGCGGGCCGCGCCGACCCGGGGGGTTTCCAAAGGGGGGGCGTTGCGCGCCGCTGCGCGGCGCATCGCCGCGCAACGGCGGCGCGCGGCCCCCCCTTGGCGCGGGATGCAAGGGGCCGCGGCGGCCCCTTGCCCGGGGGTCTGGGGGCCGGAGGCCCCCGGCATCCAAAGAACCACCGAGGTGAACAAGCGCAGCAGCTCCAGCAGCGCAGCGCAGCCGAGCAGCGCCAGCGCAGCCGATCAGCGGCAGCGCAGCCGATCAGCGGCAGCCGCAGCCGAGCAGCGCCAGCGCAGCCAAGCAGCAGCAGCAGCGACAGCAGCAGCAGCAGCAGCCAAGCAGCAGCAGCAGCGACAGCAGCAGCAGCGACAGCAAAAAAAGCGCCCGGCCGCCCAAAGGGCCGCCTCCGGCGGGCCGCGCAGCGGCCAAGCCCGGGCGGGCGGCGATCCCGCGCCGCGGCCCCGCCGCGGGGCGGAGCGCCGACCGGGGCCCCGGGCGCGCCCGCAGGGGGGCCGTCGGCGCCCAGCCCAGCCCGAGCCCCGCTAAGGCAAGGCCGAGAGCTCGGCCTCGACCTCGGGGGGCGCCTGGCCGGGGTCGGACCAGCGCACCCGGTCCCAGCGCCGGCCGTCGCCGGTCCACAGGCCCCCCGCCACGGCCCACAGCAGCGGCCCGTCGGGGCCCACCGCCACCACCGGGCCGGCCTCGGGGGCCTCACCCCCCGGGTCGCGCAGGGCCCGGCCCACGCCGGCCAGCGACAGCGGCGGCGGCGGCAGGGGCACCCCGCGGGCCAGCACCGGCACCTGCAGCACCGGCGGCAGCCAGCGGCCCTCGGCCTGGAACCACGAGCCGTCCTCGGCCCAGGTCAGCCCGTGGGTGCCGACCACCGCCACCGCCGGCGGCGGGCCCTCGGGCCACAGCTCGAGCAGGCGGGTGACCGCGCGGTCGACCTGGGCGATCTCTCCGCGGTACTGGGCGTCGACCCAGGCCAGATCGGTGACGCCGGCGGCCCAGGCCGGCCGCTGATCGGCCGGGATGAGCTCGAGGGTCCGGTGGGCCGGATCGCGGGGATCTCCGGCATAGAAGGCCGTGTCGAAGGGCGGCGCCGGCGCGAAGGGCGGCAGCGGGCCGCTCAGGTGCACCCACAGCAGCGTCGGCCCCGGCGGCTGCTGCCGCAGCCAGGCCGCCGCCGCGTCGACCGTGTGCGGATCGGCCCGCAGCCCGCCCCGCAGGCCGAGCGCCGCCAGCGCCCGGCCGAGCGGGGTCGCCCAGAGCCCGAGCAGGGGGCTGCCGCCCTCGTCGAGCAGGCCAAAACCGCGCAAGGCGCCGACCGGCAGGGCGTCTTGGGGCACCGCCCCGCTGGTGAAGGCCGCGGTGGCCGCGCCCTGCCCCGCCCAGCGCTCGGCCAGCGCCCCCGCCGGGTCGCCCACCCCGAGCAGCGCCGCCACGCCGGCCGCCGCCGCGGGCGCCGGGGCCAGCGCGGTGCGGGCGGTCCCCAGCGCGCCCAGCGTCGGCGCCCCCTGGGGCTGACCGGCCACCGCCGGGCGGGTGAGCTGGGCCACCGCGTCGGCCCGGGCGCCGTCGACGGTCACCAGCAGCAGCCCGCCGGCCGCCTTGCCCGGATCACCCTCGAGCGCGGCCAAGGCGCCGAGCGTGGTCGGCGCGGGCGCCGGGGGCCGCAGCAGCGCCAGCCCCCCGGTCGCCGCCGGCAGCAGCAGCAGCAGCGCCAAGCGGGGCCGCGCGTGCCCCACCCACGTGAGCGCGCCGAGGGCCGCCAGCGCAGCGCCGCGCAGCGCCGCGGGGACCAGCGCGCCTTCGCTCAGCTCGACGCCGATGAGCAGCGCGCCCAGGCCGAGCCCGAGCCCGCCGACCGCCCAGGGGGCCCGGGCCGCCGCGGGCGCCCGCCCGACCAGCGCCGCCGCCGCCGCCCCGATCACCAGCGCGCCGGCCGCGTGGGCCCCGAGCAGGGCCAGGGTTGTGCCCAGCCCGGGCGCCGGGGTGAGCCCGCGCAGCGGCCCGATCACGGCGAGCGCGGCCCAGGCCAGCGCCGCGGGGACGGCGAGGCCCAGCGCGGATCGGTCGGGCGGCGGCGCAGGATCGACGGACAAAGGGCGCTCCTCAGGCCCGCGGCGGAGCCGGGCCGGCGCGCCGGGCCCCGGCGGGGGCGCGGACGCGGCATGATATAGTCCCGGGCCGTGTCTACGGCGCGCCCGCGTGGTCCGCGGGACAGCGCGGTGGTCGTCCACCGGCCCATCTTCCTCCGATCACCGCCGCCCGGCGCACAGCGGGCCGCGCCGCGCCGACCCGGCCCGCCCCCGCGCGGGGCCGCCGCCTCCCCCGCCCGCGGCGCGCCCCGCCGCTCCGCACCAGCCTGCCCCCGCGCCGCCCGGCCGCGCCCCGCGCGCGACCGTCCCGGCGCCGCCCCCCGCGCTCCCCGCCCGGAGGTCCCCGTGACCGCCTCCACCCGCCCGCTCCGCGCCCTCGCCCCCCTGCTGCTGCTGCTCTCGCCCCCCGCGTGGGCCGGGCAGGTGCTCGTGCCGCCGGTCATCAGCAACGGGGTCGACCCGATCGTCGCGGGCAACATCACCGGGATGATCGCGTCTGAGCTCGACTTCATGAGCCAGTTCGACGGCAGCAAGTCGCTCAAGGCCCCGCCCGCCGGCTGGAACGCCAAGTGCCTGACCAGCGGCGCCTGCATGGGCGCGATCATGAAGGCCAACGGCACCACCGCGCTGATCAGCGGCCAGGTGACGCCCAAGGGCAGCAAGATCGACCTGCAGCTCGTCTACGCCGAGGGCACCAAGATCGTGAACAGCAAGGTGTTCACGGTGGCCAACGTCCCCTCGGTCATCGCCGACGGCATGGCCGGCATGGTCAAAGAGGTGGTGACCGGCCAGAGCGCCAGCGCCGCGGCGGCCGCCGCCGCCGGCCCCTCCGAAGACCAGTTCGCCGACAGCGAGGACGACTTCGAGGTCGTCGGCGTCTCGCGCCGGGTGCCGACCGGCGGCGCGGCCGCGGGCCGCGGCCTCGAAGATGAGCTGGACGAGGACGATCTCGCCGCCCAAGAAGAGGAGCGGGAGCGCGCCGCCGCCGCTGCAGCCGCCGCGGCCGCCGCCCGCAAGCGCGAAGAGCAGGCCCGCGCCGCCGAGCAGGCCCGCGCCGCTGAGCAG